>DAIRTB010000194.1:0-5172 GCA_036804105.1 Bacteroidota bacterium
GCAATACATTATTCTCGGTTTTATGTTGGCAACAGCCTTTCTTTCCATGTGGATTTCGAACACTGCCGCTGCTGTAATGCTGCTTCCAGTTGGGATGGCTATTGTGTCGCAACTAAAGGATAATCCCAACACAATTGAAAACGAAAACCTAATTTTTGGAAAAGCTTTGATGCTTTGAATTGCCTATTCTGCATCCATTGGCGGCATGGCAACCCTTATTGGAACACCACCAAACTTGGTAATGGCTGGTGTAATTAAAGAAACCTACGGAGTTGAGATTACTTTTTTAGATTGGTTTCTTTTGGCATTTCCAATTACGCTAATTATGCTTTTTGTGTGTTGGTACTATTTAACCAACATCGCTTTCAAGTTCAAGCAAAAAACCTTTCCGGGAGGCAAAGCCGAAATACAAAGACAGCTAAAAGAACTTGGTAAAATGAGCATGGCAGAGCGCAATGTTCTAATTGTTTTTGTGGCGATGGCGCTTGCCTGGATTACCCGTTCATTTTTATTGGTTCAACTGATTCCAGCTATCGACGATACCATAATTGCAATTGCTGGCGGATTGGCACTTTTTCTGATTAAAGGAACCAAATTTAAGCCCTTAATTCAGTGGGAAGATACCCAGAATTTACCTTGGGGTATTATTATTCTTTTCGGCGGTGGCATTGCTTTAGCACTCGGTTTCGAACAAAGTGGATTGGCAGAATGGATTGGAAATCAACTCAGTGCACTTCAAACAGTTCCGTTTATATTGTTGCTTTTATTGTTGATTGCAAGTGTGAACTTTCTAACTGAGATTACTTCGAACTTAGCAACTACGGCTATGTTGCTACCAGTTTTGGTATCCATTGCGGCAACGGTTGGGGTTCATCCTTACTACTTAATTATGGGTTGCACAATTGCAGCATCTTGTGCTTTTATGCTTCCTGTAGCTACGCCACCAAACGCAGTGGTATTTGGTTCAGGTTACCTAAAAATAGAAGAAATGGTTAAGAAAGGTTTCTGGATGAACATCATTTCAATACTTATTGTTACCGCAGCTATATATTTCTTGTTGCCCCTTATTTGGGATTTGGAGGTGGTGAAGTAGCAATATCTTAGAACCTTAAATTCAAAGTTTAAAACTAGCTTAACTTTTGCTTAGCATTTATACTAGGTTGGAGTTCATTATTTTGGTAATTTTAGATTTGCAAATAAAATGCATCCTACAAAATGAAAAAGACAGACTACCCCTTCCAAAATATACTCGAAAGACGACTTTTTATAATCGATTGTTTTGCTGAAATGCTAGGCAGAATTAATGAAAACCAGCTCATTAACCTCATTAAAAATGACAAAGCCGATTTTCTAACTGTAGAAAACATTTCCGATGAAAAGGTAATCCAAGCTTTTAGCATTTACTTCCAGTTAATGACTTTGGTGGAAGAAAACGCTGCTACACAATACCGCAGAAAACTAGAAAATCAAGAGCATATATCGTCTATTAGAGGTTCTTGGGCAGAAGCAATCTCTAATTGGAAGGATTCAGGCTTTAGTGAAGATGAAATGTTGGAAGTTATTGCTCAAACTTCTGTAATTCCCGTGCTCACCGCCCACCCAACCGAAGCAAAAAGGGTAACGGTTATTGAAATACACAGAGAGCTTTACCTACTTCTGGTACAAAGAGAAAACACCTCATTGAGCATTTTAGAGCAGCAAGAAATCAACGAGAAAATTATCAATTTGCTAGAAAGATGGTGGAGAACCGGAGAAATCTACCTTCAGAAACCAGATATTAAAGACGAAAGAGCCAATGCCCTATACTATTTAACCAAGGTGTTTCCAACAGTGTTAGAAAAATCAGACCAACAGTTAAAGGGCTCTTGGAAAAAGATGGGCCTAAATCCACATAAAATAAAAAACCCAAGCCTTTTCCCAAAAATTAATTTTGGGAGTTGGGTAGGTGGCGACCGAGATGGACATCCCTTGGTAACTCCAGAAATTACTGAAGAAACCTTGGTGTTACATCGCCAAAAAGCACTAATGCTTATTCAGAAAAAATTGCAGGCTTTAGTTGGAAAAATTTCGATTTCTGCTTTAAGCAATCCTGTGCCTGAGAAGTTAACTGAGGCGATAAAAGATAAAGCCTTCGCTTTAGGAGGTGCTGGCGATTTGGCAATTGCGAGAAATCCCTACGAACCTTGGCGTCAATACGTTAGCTTGATATTGTGTAAACTCGAAAACACAATCACAGATAGTTTTTATCTGTCTCATTACAAATCCAGCAATCAACTTGCTGAAGACCTAAAATTCCTTCGAGAGGTTTTAATAAACCAAGGTGCTGAAGGTATAGCCGATGATCTACTTTTCCCTATCGAAAGATTAGTGGCCTGCTTTGGTTTCCATTTAGCCAAATTAGATATTAGGCAGAATAGTGCATTTCACGATATGGCAATCACCCAAATCTTAAAAACTAATGGAGTTGAAGATTGTGATTTCGGAAGTTGGGATGAAGAAAAGCGGGTAAAGTTTTTGAATGATTGTTTGGAAAGTACCGATAAGCTTACCGATGAATTTAAGTTTTATGGATCTGAAGCAGACAACGTACTCGAATGTTTCAGAGTAGTTAATCGGCATAGAATTCAATATGGTAGCGATGGAATTGGTGCATTCATTGTAAGCATGACCCGTAATTTAAGCGATCTGCTGGTTGTTTATTTGCTGATGAAGGAAACCGATTTGCCAACCACCAACATTAAAGTTGTGCCGCTTTTAGAAACCATTGAAGACTTAAATAATGGGCCAAATATTTTAGAAAAATTCCTTCAACACCCAATTACGAAACAAAAAGCAGCAGGTCTTGCCTCAGAACAAGAAGTAATGCTTGGTTACAGCGACAGCAACAAAGATGGAGGCACTATTGCCAGCAAGTGGAACTTATACAAAACAGAAAAAGCGCTTGCCGATGTTGGTAGAAAGCACAATACCTCCATTTATTTCTTCCACGGAACGGGCGGAACCATAAGTAGAGGCGGCAGCAAATACCACCGCTTTTTAGAAAGTATGCCGATAAACACTGTAAATGGTACTATTAAAATAACGGTTCAAGGCGAAACAATTGCTCAACAATTTGGAAATCCGCTCACGGCAACTTACAATTTAAACGCTTTGGCAGCGGGTGTTGCCAAACAATTAATGAAGAGCAAATCTCAAGCTGAAGAACCCGATCTTCCAACTGAAACCATGGATTTTCTAGCTCAGAAATCTTTTGAGCATTACCGAGATTTAATTACAACGCCTGGATTTATAGATTTTTACAGCAAAGCAACCTGCATAGATTTACTCGAAAAAAGTAAAATAGGCTCAAGACCTGCAAGGCGTACTGGCACAAGAACCCTTAACGATCTAAGAGCCATTCCTTGGGTTTTTAGCTGGAATTTGTCTCGGATAAACATTACAGGTTGGTATGGTTTGGGTGCTTCTTTGGCGGTTTTAAAAGCAGAAAAGCCAGAATTATTCATCAACCTAAAACAATATGTTACAGAGTGGCCTTTTCTTAAGTTTTTGATGATTCAAACCGAGACCAATCTACTGCTCGCCAACAAGGAAATAATGCAGCTTTATGCACAACTAGATGATGATGCCGCCGAAAGATCGCTTTTTATGCAAAAAATCCTTACCGATTATGAAACAGGACTAACCTTAATTGCTGAACTTTTTGAGGAGCCAGCCGACGTAAGGCGAATTGGCCAATACGATAACCACCATTGGCGTAACGATAAGTTGGAAATCCTCCACAAGTTGCATATTCAAACCCTGAAAAAATGGCGAAGCATTGAAGATGAGAACAGTGCAGAAAAGGAACAATTGCTAACCAAGCTTTTAAGTGTAATCAACTCAATTTCTAGTGGTTTGAAGAATACAGGGTAGGGTTATTTTTAGCACAATTATTTTCAATTAAGGTAAAATATGGGTTTGCCAGTCTGTATCATTGTTTGTAGGTTTTTAGAAAATAATCTTCATAGAAAACAGTAAATTTAGATAATATAAAAACAATGGGCTCTCAAACAATATCAATAGATTTTCCAAACGACATTCATTTGGCTTTGAATGAGTCTGAGAAAGATTTGATAAAACGGATTAAATTAAACTTAGCCGTTCAGCTTTACAGACTTGAAAAATTAACAATAGTTAAAGCTGCTCAACTCTCGGGTTTATCAAGGTTTGATTTTGAATAAGAACTCTCCAAAATGAAGGTTTCTATTTCAAATCTTAGCGAAGATGACGTTTTAAACGATATTGAAAAACTGAAATAATGAGCAAAGGACTTGTTATAGCTGATGAATTTTCTGCATATATCAAAATTTAAATATTAATTTTTTATTTATAATTTATAATATTTAAAACTTTAGGAGTTTATAGTTTATAGCTTTCTGCACTTCTAATTTGAGATTTCCTAAATGTTTTTTGATAATTGCCCAAACAATTGAATGATCAATGCCATCATAGGCATGAACCAACCTGTTGCGAAATGAAATTATTTGTTGGTCATTTTCAATGCTAATCTGTTGGTCTATTTTTCTTAATTTATTCAAAGCTTCTCCAATTATAGCAAGTTGTCTTTCTACAGCACTTTGGGTTTTTAAATCCGAAGTATAAACAGTAAAATCGTTTGTTTCTTTGGTAAATTCTTCAATAAGCTCAATTGCCAAAAGAATATCAGAAAGATACTTTAAGCTTTTTTCCATCATAAATAAGAACTTTTGTGGCTTCAATTTGCTTTTTAAGCACTGGGTTTTTTAATGAAGCGGAGGTTAAAAGGTCAACCTTTCTTTGAAAAAACTCTTCAAATTTATCCCACAATTTCATTAGGTTTTCGCCTCTTTTTATAGGGTCTTTAGTATTTAATTCAATAAATAAATCAATATCACTTGTACCTTCTTTGAAATTTTGATTTATGGAAGAACCAAATGCATGTAAAGTTTTTACCTCATGCAATTCACACAGTTTTAAAAATTCCGCTTGATTATCCTGAATTGATTGCCTAAGATTCATAATGCTAAGGTAAGGAATTCACTTGTTTTTAGTGAGGGATTCTCAGACGAAAAACACTTTCATAATTTCCACGAATTAATTTTGTGTAACTAATCAGTAACCTTTAAACTAGCGATAGTAAAAAGAGCTTTGAGT
>DAIRTB010000195.1:0-5150 GCA_036804105.1 Bacteroidota bacterium
ACCCAGGACCCATACATTAAAAGTGTATTGCTCTACCAGCTGAGCTACGGAATCTTGCCTTAGAATGTGCTATTTTTAAAAGGTGTTGCAAAGATAGGAACATTATCTTTAACTGCAAGCTTTTTTCAATTTATTTCGAAAAAAGTTAATCACCTAATAACGCTAACGCTGCCTTTTAAACTGTACCAACGCCCATTTTTTCCATATCCACTTAGTAGATATGGATATGTGCCTACTTGTACTGGCTCGCCATTAAATGTGCCATCCCACTCAAAATCAAGCTCATTGCTTTCATAAATCAAAGCGCCCCAACGGTTAAATATCTTAATATTTACACTCGCCATATTTACATAAGCACTGCTGAAAAAATCGTTTCTGCCGTCTAAATTTCTTGGAGTAAATGCCGACGGTAAGCGAATACCTACTGTGTCAACAAAATAATCTAGTCTAAATGTGTCAATACAACCCGTAATTGAATTGATAGCTATTAACTCAATTGGATAAATTCCGGGTTTTGGGTAATAGGTAGAAGGGTTAAACTGATTGCTTCCAAGGCCATTACCGAAATTCCAAATCCATGTATTGGCACTTGCTGTTAGGTTAACCATTTGTGCAATTTGGGGTGCATAACCTGTATCAGGAATCACCTCGAATAAGGGTCTTACAAAATCTACCAATACAATTGATGTATCCTGATTGCTTTCGCAAACACCAATGTTTACAATCACCCAATAAATGGCTGCGCTATCAGTTGTAACTCGAATGGTTTGAGTGGTTTCTCCTGTCGACCATAAAAAGGCTGTACCATTTGGGTTTGCAAAAAGCGTTACAGAATCTTTCGGACAAATAAAATACAGACTGTCTAAATCGCTTTGAACCGTTACAATCACCTCTATGGTAATTGAGTCTACAACTTCACAACCTTGGGCAGTTAATCCTCTAATTACATAAGTTGTGGTGGTTTGTGGTCTTACAAAAGGATTTAGGTTGGTTAAATCAGTAATTCCAGGTTTTGGATCCCAACGTACGGAATCTAGACTAGCGGCCAATGCAGTGGTAAAAATCTGGAGAGAATCGCCCTTACAAATGGTGGTAGGTGCCATACTTATTAAATCAGGCAGAAAAAGTGTTTCTACAAAAATACTAACTGTATCTGCACAGCCGTATTGTGATGTGCCAATTACCGTGTACGTTGTATTACTGCCTGGAAAAATTGTTGGTGTAGCAATGGTGTCGTTTATTAATGTTGGATTTGCTGCCCACTGCCAATTGGTAATTGGTTCTGTTGATGTTGCGTTCAATTGAGTGGTGTCGTTCGGACAAATAGCACCAACACTATCTATGGTTATTACAGGTGTTGGATGAACAATTAAGTTTGCATATGCGGTATCTACACTTGGGCAAAATGGCGTGGTGTCGGTAACCACAAGCATTACCTGAAAGCTATCAGGTGAGGGGTAGGTATGTGAAGGACTGTTTAATGTAGATGTAACTCCATCACCAAAAGACCAAAAGAAACTAGAATTTGCATTTGTAACACTCAAATTTTGGAATTGATAAGTGAATGGATCACAGCCATTGATATTTAAGCCAATGCTGGTTGTATCGAATCTTGCTACCACATCTGAAGCTTGCACATCGAATTTGAAAACCGTTAAATTACAGTTATTAGAATTATTGGTTTGTGAAATGGTAGAACCAGCTGGGAGATTAATTGGAAAATCTGAATTACCAAGACACCCCCCGCAAATTGCTTGGTACACAACACCACGTTTATCGAAACGAGAGGTGCCTCCATCTACATGCTCCGCTGCAACATTACCCCCGAATAATGAAGCATAAATCAAAGAAGCTGCATCTCTTTCTAAAACTATTAAATAGAAATCGCTTCCTGTTGGATCGTTTGTGGTTAGTTGGTAAGCATTTGGTGTTACAGGCATGTTTAATAAATTACCAAAAGGTGGTTGGGCTGAGTTGTTTGTAGTACCTCCCCATCCTGAGACATAAATTTTTCCACATCTATCTACTAAAAATGCCGTTGGTGAAATGTCTATTCTGCCTGTTCCTTTTCCAAATACTGTGGATAAAGTACGTGTTGTTAGCGTTTCATTAAACTTGGCAATGAATTGTTTTCCGTTGGTATTTGAGTACACGTTGGGGCTTACGGGCATACTTCCCAAGGATTGTCCTAGAACATAGGGCTGATTATCAGGGCCAACTTGTACAAAAAAACATTGATCGTAAGAGCCAGTACCAACATATGTTTGTGCTAATAATACCCCATTAGGCGAATATTTGGCGAGAAAACCATCAATGCTATCAGCATAATTGGGCTGATACCTACCAGTGGTTGCAGGTAAATTTGTGCTTTGTGTTCCTCCTGCTAGATAGATGTTTAAATTGTTGTCAAGTTGTATTGAGTATCCAGCATCATTTCCATTTCCACCATGAAAAGTGCTATATAATAAGGTACTTAAGTTTGGATTGAATTTAACCAAAAACCCATCTTGAGCCACATTTTTTACACTTTGAGCTGCATTTGTAGTAACTGGAAAGTTTGATGAACGGGTATTTGAAGTTATATAAATATTATTTACTGAGTCTATAATAACTTCGCCTCTTGCAGCATCGCCATAATTGAAATTTAATGTTGAGGGGTTTTGAATATAATATTGTGCAGTAGTAAGTGCCGAATTAATATTATGACCATCTTGATCTGAACCACCCAAATAAGTTGAAGCCAATAAAGTGCTTCCAGTAGAATTTAGTTTTGATATTACCAAGTCAAATTCTCCATTATGGGTAGTATCGAAGGCTGTAGCTGTCGTTGGGTAATTTGTAGACAGCGATTTGCCCAGAATTATTAAGTTGTCCGACGCATCTACCACCAAACTCATAGGAACATCGAAATTTGCTCCACCAATGTAAGTATGATACAAAACAGAGTTACCCTGAGATTGAAATTTGGTAATACCAATGTCTATTGCCAGTCCTAATGGCTGAGAGTAAGCTCCAGGAGTTACTGGGTATGTGCCTGCCGCCGAATTATTGGCATTCCCCCCGCCGTACAAATTGCCAGCCGCATCGTAGGTGGCAGTATATCCAAAATTGTCTACAATTGAGCCGCTGTAACCTGAAAAAATTAAGAATGGATCTATAATGAGCGCCTCGTTTTTGTTAATTCCTTTTGGGAATGCAAAGCTGAGTTTTGTACCATTAAGCTTATATTTCGAATTAACTTCCTCTAAATCTCCAAAATTATTCTTTTGATAGGAAACAGGTTTTTTCTCTACCCATTCGTTTACGGTTGTTTTTATTACCAAATCGCCCTCATTTGTTAGTCGAACTTGCTCTGCACCTTGAAAATCTAGTTGGATTATTTTTGGATCAACCCCTTTTGCTAGCAAAAATTCGTATTTGAAATAGCCGTTTTGGATGTAATATCGTGCATCAACTCCTGGATAAACATTTCGAATTACAAGATCTTCGTAAGACTTTACATTAGATGCCCATCTTTTTGGGTCGTTTCCAATAAAATAATTCTTATAACTGGGATTTGGATTACCCCATTTTACTTCACCAGCTTCGGTGTTTGCATCGAGATAATTAACCCTTACGCTATGGAAATCTATTTTTTCTGGAGCTTTTTCTGGATGATGATGTGCTTCTGCAATGGCTTCCGCATCATAAAAAATATAATACAGGCCATTTGAATGGATTAGAATTTCGCCTCCTTGTACTTTGACCACGCCAACAACATCTTCTTGAAATTGCCCCTTATTTTCAATTATTTCAAGACCTTTCTGCGAATACTCAAGTTTAGTAGCAACTTGCCCAAAGCTCTTAAATGTAAATATAGAGAAGGCAATTAACCCAATAATTCTCAAAATATAGATTTTCATCGCCCCTAATATAAGTATTTTATTCTAACAAAATAACCCCTAAGCCTCAGAACTGTTTTATCTAACTATAAGTGCCCCAAAAGTTAAGAAATCGTACTGCTTTTTAACGCTATCGTCCATTTTTAACTTATTCCAAGCCTTTAACATATCGTCTGACCAACGGATATCATCAACGACAATAATTGCTCCAGATTTCATTTTAGGTAAAATTTGGTTAAAATAACTTACGGTTGCTTCAAATTTATGGTTTCCGTCTAAAAAAACAAAGTCTATTTCAGAGGTTTGTTCTAGATATCTTGGCAAAATTTCCTCAAAATTCCCTAAAATAAAGTTTATGTTTTGGGCGATGTTCAGTCTGCTGGCATTCTGTATGGCTTTTTTTTGAACCAGTGGATCTCCCTCCAAAGTCGCAATTTCCGCATCAGGATTTCCAAGAGCCAAGCTGAATGTTCCGAAACCAAGTGAGGTGCCCAACTCTAACATGTTTTTGGGTTGATGATGTTTGCACAGTGCATACAAAACGCTTCTCTTAAATTTGCCGGAGCCTGAGGTTTTGGCAATCTTGCCAAGACTAACCTGCTTTTTCACAATTAAACTACCTGCCCCAAAATCGGTTTTTTCTATAATGGTTTCCAGTTTACAATTATCAGCAACCAAATCATCTAAAAGAGATAATTGCTTTTTAGATTCTGCCTGCCGCAGCACTTTTCTAATATCTAAAAAAAGCTTGGAATTTCTAGTCTTGGGGTAAACCAATAACTGAAATGCCAAGCTTGCTTTTGCCTTTAAATTCAAGACGATGTTAGTTTATTTGAACCACCCAATTAAAGGTGTCTTCCACTTCCGATGTTTTAATCTGATCTAACAATTTGTGAATTGCCGAAGAATACTTCCGCTCTTCAACTGGAGGTAAATTCATATTGAAGCCTTTGTAATTTATTACCATGATTGGGGCAATAGTTGCCGCAGTTCCAGTTCCAAAAGCATCTAACAATCGGCCTTTATTGAAATGCTCAAAAACTTCTTCAATACTTATTTTTCTGATCTCAATTTTGATGCCCAGATGTCTTGCCAACCTTATTACGCTATCTCTGGTGATGCCTTCTAAAATGGTTCCTTCTGCAACAGGCGTAACCAAAGTATCACCAATTTGAAAGAAAAGGTTCATGGTACCAGATTCTTCAACATACTTCAATTCTTTGCCATCAAGCCAAACCAATTGGTCGAAACCCTCTTCTCTTGCATGTT
>DAIRTB010000196.1:0-5140 GCA_036804105.1 Bacteroidota bacterium
TAAATATTGATAAGTCTCTTTTCATTGTTTGGTCTTTTTACGGTTGCAGGTAACATCCAAATATATCCAACTTACCCAAATGTCCTTCAAAGCTTGCGTCTATTTCTCCAATAACCGCAGTTACATGCTCAAATCTTTCAAATACTTGCACCTTACTCATTCCCCAAATTTATTCATTTTTTTAATAAATCAAAGCAGGTTTGTTTTATAAAGTTGTTGCCATTTTCCCCTTAAATATATTCACTCAAATCTGAAAATCTAATCTTGGGTTACTTGTGCTTGGGAAAACCTTAAACAACCCGCAAACAATAATCCTGTTAAGAAATTAAACCTGCACCGAAAATCCTAACAAGGTCTGTTAGGAAAAAAGTTGTTAGGAAAAAAAACCTAACAGAAAAAAACCTAACAAAAACTGTTATAAAAAAAATGTTATAAAAAAAATCCTAACACAAAAATCATAACAAGAACTGTTAGAGAAAAAATGTTAGAGAAAAAATCCTAACAAAAAAATCCTAACAAATAATGTTAGGAATAAAACGGTATCCTAAAAACCCTAACATAAGAGAACCTGGGGCGCTTCTTAATAAAGTTTCAAAAATTGAGGAGATTCAATCTTTAGGGCATTTTTTGTATTATTGATTTCAATTTCACACTTTTAGAGGTCGAAACAACAATAATGGTCGAATTGCCTAGTTTTTCTTTCGCTTTGGTTATTGCAACTTATGGGGCAGTTTTTATTGCGTTCATCTACCAACTGATTCTTTATCTACATTCGAGAAATGTTGTTTTAAGGAATTACAATTTCTATTTGGGTTGGATTTTCCTATACCTCAACTATAGACTATTTAACGAAGCACATGGTGGTACGCTCTACAGAATTTTATTAACCTCAGATTTTGTCTTTTTCCCAGACGAATGGATGCAGATGATAGGCTTCATGCTTTACATCCGTTTTTTAAGCTTGGCCCTTGAATTGAAAAAAGAAAAAGCGCCCTTTAGCTATTTATTCGCAAAGTTCTCTAGTCCCATTATAATTTCCTATTTAATATTACACGCAGTTTTTTACTCTTTTGGTTATTACTACGTTTGTAATGTCCTATACATAATTATCAGAGTCTATCTGCTCACCTTCGGCATTTTAGGGTTGCTATACGCCCTAAAATCTAAAAGTAGCACTTTTCTTTATTACCTATCTGCGGGTGCAGTTTCCATTATTTTATTTGGAGCCTGCTCTCTTTATGTATCGCTAGCTTACGACAGATCTGCCCAGCTTTTAATCAGCGCATTTGGCTACATTAATTTAGGATTTCTTTTCGAAATCATTTTCTTTTCGGCAGCTATGGCCGTAAACTTTCAAAATGAAATCAAAGAGAAAAAACGTGCTTTAAGCAAGGTGCTTGAACAAAAACTGGAGATCCAAGCCAAGGAAATAGAAAAAATTGAAGCCGTTTTTAAAAGTAGAGAAACTGAACGCAACAGAATTGCCCAAGATCTGCACGACGATTTGGGGGGAACCTTAACCAGTATTCGCCTTTATTCAGAGCTAATTGTTGAGGTGATGAAAAATGATCCCCAACAAGCGGAGCAACTTTTGGTACATGTTATGAACAATACCAACGAAGTAGTAGAAAATATGGGCGATATAATCTGGGCCATAAATTTAAGCAAGCTTAAAAATACCACCTTTGGCGAACGTATAAAAGACTATATTTTCAAGCTCAATGTAAAAAACGAAATCAACTTCCACATTCAAGTTCCAGATTGGTTCGACGAAGGGTTAACGCAGCCCAATCACCGTAAAAATTTGATTCTCATTGTAAAAGAGGCTGTAAACAATATCTATAAATACAGCAAGGCAAATACTTGCACCATAAAAGTAGAACAAAACGGAAGTTTTATCAACCTAAGCATTATAGATAATGGTATTGGCTTCGATCCCTCAAATATTTTAACCGGCAATGGATTGTCGTCTATGGAGCATAGAATTGAATCCATTGGCGGTACACTTCAAATTAATTCCAAAATAGGGGAGCGAACCGAATTGATATTTAGTTTCCCCCTCCATATTCTAGAAGCAGAACATAGCTAGTAGAAAAATCCGTTTTTTTCTTTTTCGGGTGATGTTTGGCCTGCTAAAACAACTAGGATTTTATTGTTATCCCATCGTTTCTTCTCGTCCATCAGCATGAAGGGCAAATCTACCTTTAGCTCGTGGGTGCGCCATTTCAGTTTCAGGCCAAGGCCAACCTCCAAACTGCGTACGTTGAAATTCGCTCATGGTTTGTCTAATTTCTTCGTTGGTATTCATCACAAAAGGACCGTATTGAACCACCGGCTCATTTATCGGTTTGCCTTCAAGAATTAGTAAATAAGAAGCTAAATCGCCATTTACAAAAGTTAGGTATTCGTTTGCTCTAGCGTACAGATAGTGGTTAGAAGCAACCTGTTCATTTTCAACCGAAAGGGCATCACCCTTATAATAAAAAATGGCTCTTGTTGCATCTTTACTTGTTTTGGGAAGCACCCAAGTTGCGTTGGGCTCTAATTTCACAGTTAAAACTCTTACTGCATTTTCTGGATTCCTAGCCCAAGAATCTGGCGTTGGCTCTGGAGCATTAATTCCATTTAATTCGCCAGCAATTACATCGATTATGGTTTTAAATCCATTTTCATCTACATTTTCTATTACTGGAATTTGTTCCTTCCACAACATTTTGAAATGCGCTGGTACACTTTTAGATTTCTTAGGTAGATTCAACCAAATCTGAAATATTTCGAGAGGATTTCCTTTGTCTTGATTTACCATCGGAAACATTTCTGAGTGCTGAACTCCATTTCCGGCCGTCATCCATTGTACATCGCCCGCCATAAACCTACCGGCAGCTCCAAGAGAATCGGTATGATCTACAACGCCTTCTTTGTTGATGGTTATGGTTTCGAAACCTCTGTGTGGGTGATAGGGAAAGCCCGGCATGGTGCTGCCATGATAAAATCTGAAACCATCTTTAATGGTAAAATCTTGGCCAATGCTTCTTCCTTTTTTGTGGATTTCGTCTAATCCCATTTGCTCGTTGCCAGCGGGGAATTCGTCTCTGTGGTAGGCACAGAAAATAAAAGGATCTTGAGTTCTCCAAGGAAAACCAAGCGGATTAATACTTAGAATTTTCGAGTTCATTGTTTTTATTTGTACCAACACACAATTTTTAGTTTAGGTTTAATTCGGGTTGGAGTTGAATTGAGGAAAAAGAGTTTTTTAAGGATCTAGCTGACATTCAAATGCCAGTCTTGGCTTTCAATAAAACTTAATACCAACTTCAACATAAGCGTTTTGCATTTGTAAATTTTATGTTCTAGTTTCGGGGATATTAAAATTTTTGTATGTCATCTAATTTTTTGGGAGTTTGCTTTAAAAATCTAAGAACAATCACACTTTTAGTTCTTGTGAATATATTTCCGGCTTTTTCGCAGGTCAATTACTACGCAACAAGCGAACAAATATTGGTTCCAAAACCCGATCTTAAAGGCGCCAATAGGGTAGGCAGCGATGTAATAGCAAATAAAGATCAGGTAATGATAGTGTATTATTCTGAAAATGCTTTGTTTTTTAAATCCATTTCAAATTCTAAAGAAATTTCTAAAGATGCTGTATTGAAGGATAATATTGAAAAATATGGGAAATACTTCGACATACACCATAACTACAATAATGGATTTACTTACATGAGTTTAATAAAAGATAGCGATAAGGGTAAATTGAGAACGTATTACCTAAGAAAAGTGAATTTATTCGATCAAACTTTTGAAGGCGCTCCAATTAAATTAGGAGATATTGCCTTCGCAAACAAATCCGAGCCATTTTACTTTAAACCAATTGTAAGTTTTGATGATGAGGGTAACATTTACATAAAAAATATCTCTTTGAGTTACAAAAAATCTGGTGAATACTTTAAATTTTCGGAAGACATAGAGCCTATTGAAGATGAGGATGAAGAAACCTTGTTTTTAAAATATTCCAATCCTGACATTACCAATTTCAAGGTTAAAGGTACTTTTTATCATAATGTATTCACATATAAAATACTTAATACAGAAAAAGCAGGGCCCAAAAAAAATATTCCTTTAAAATATACCGTATTGGTGTGTTTCGACGAGGATGGTAAAAAGGTTTATGAGAAAGATTTAAAGTTTTATAAGCCAAGTGATTACGTTGTTGAAACAGACTTTAAATTTTACAAATATAATGGTAATATTTACTTTGCTTCAACTTACCAAGTGCGTCAAAAAGCACCCATTGAATATACTACAGACCCATGGTATATCTGTTATGCTAAATTCAATCTGGAGCGAGACGAATTTGAATATGTAAAGTCTAAAGAACTATATACAATTGTAAATGAGTCTGAAAAACAGTATTTTTCAAGAACTAACTCAAAAAATCTGATTACTTACTTACATCTTACTCCACCAAGACTTACCTTCAACGAAAACGGCTTCATTTTATCTGTTATGTCTCAAACAAGTAGATTTGTGGATGAATACATACAAAAAGGAGATTTGCATTTAAAGGTTGATGAAAATGGTAATATTGTTAAATATTTCATCTTAAAGAAAAACATTAGTGCGCTTCCTTACAGCTATGAAAGGTCATTCCCAGTATATTTTTCTCAAAGTGATGGAAGCCTAATTGGCTTTTATTTGGCCAATCCTGCAGAACCTTTGAATGAAAGTTTTACAAAATTAAAAATTAAGGTTGAAGATGACATTACTAAGGCATCCTCACATTTTATCCATATTTCGCCAGACTTAAAGGTGTCTAAACCAGTAAATGTTCAGAAGTTGATGAAAAGCGAAATTATTTCTCCTTATTTTATTCCTAAAAATACGATGATAATTAGGTCGCCAACTGGAGATAATTCAAGAATTTTTGTAAGTTATATTAAATATAAAGATGTTATCAGTTTTGGTTTTGTAACTGTAGAAAAAGATTAGCACAAGAAAACTACTTATAAAAATATTTCAAACGATACAATAAAATGTTTAAATCAATTCTTTTTACCTTATCAATCTTACTGGTATTCCAGTTTCCAGCTTCTGCGCAAAGAGATTTCATAATTAAAAACGAGCAAGTAATTGTTTCAGA
>DAIRTB010000197.1:0-5137 GCA_036804105.1 Bacteroidota bacterium
TCGTAGGAAGTTCAGTGGTGAAAAGCCCTGCCTGCGTATAGCTGAGAACCGTTGGGGTGCATGTAAAATGACGAGAATCATATTCATATTGACAATTACTCAATTACTTTTTGCTTGTAGACAAAACACAAACTCTATAGACATAATTGAAAATCGAACGGACTGTTAAAGTAGCTACTGATACTTTAAATGACCATTTAATTTTGACTGACAATAAACATACAATTGCAACCATTAAAGACTGCTACAAATCTAAGGAGACCAAATATTGCGTGTATTCATATACCGTTTATAATAAACCTTACAACATAAAATATTGGAATGAGCCATACAATCTGAAACTTAAAGAAAATGACACGACAACGATAATTTATTATTCAAAATTTCCAGTAATCAGCAAACTAAAAAAGGAATTAGAATAAACTAAATTACAAATCAAACATTTCTAGTCATCCCAAGAAGTTGAGGGACTCGAAAATAAAAATGGTGAATAATTCCCCCAAAAAGGCGGATAGTTATGTTCTCATATTCATAACAGCATTGTGGAAGGAATTTTTTAGGAACTTTAAATTCAACAAAAAATAAAAAAGCCACCAAAAATCTTACCTCCTTAGACTTTCAGTGGCTCAAATATGAAACCTAAAAAATGCTATTTACTAATAATTAATTTTTGTGTTGTTTGGGTGAATCAACTTTAAAATATTAATCAAAACCAGCACCTATTAAAACCTCAAAAAGTTATTCGCATTATTCTTGGTAATGTCTGGTATCCAATCTATTAACTCAGCTCTACCTAAGAAGTCATCGTACAATTCTCTTTCTCTTTGCTCTTGTTCGGTCATAAAAAAATCTGTTCCAAAAAGCACCCGTTTACCTAAAAACCTTCCGGAATTGTCTTTGGTATTTAAAAATTCTACAAAGTACTTTAGCACGTCTTTCTTATGAAAATCAGACAAGGTATACGAAATATCGGTATATAAATTCGGATATATGATCATCATTTCCTTAATCAAGTGAAACCAGGAATACCCATCCAATTTGCGTACTTCTAGGTAGTCTTCGTAGTTATTATCCTTCAATTCATCCTCCATAAAAAATTCTGAGGTACCACCCATGTGCGCCAAACAGATTTTTAAATTGGGAAACTTCTCTAGGAGATTAATGTAGTTTTGTGGGTGACTGAATAAATCGCAGGCATCATCATTCGATCCAATTTTGCTGTTTTTTACTTTTCCAGCAGCGTAGAACCTTTCAATTCTTGCTAAAAGTTCCTCAATTGATTTTTTGCAATAATCGCTTTGAATATTTGGCAAAATCATATCTGGTTTGAAAGGCGCTCTAGGCATTAAACTTTCAATATTATCGCCCACATACTGAGAACCGACTCTTGTGCAATGCGTCATAATCGGAAGTCCGTATCTTTCGGCATAAGCAAAAGTTTCAGCTAGTTTCTTATCGAAGGGAAAAAACCCAAGAGCAGGGTACAATTTTATTCCAGAGAAATAGGTGTGTAGTTTGCCTCCTTTTTCAAATCCATATTCTGTATATCCTTTTACCCAATTTAATAAAGCATCGGCCGATTTATGCCTCGGATCGACACATAAAAAAGGATAAAAGTGGTTGGGATAATAGCGCTTAATATCCTTCACTTCTTCCAGTTGTGTATCAATTTTTTTATGATTAGAAGGTTCGCTGTCCATATAATCCATATTGAGCGTTAGCGCAACAATCTTAACTTCGGCATCGTAGCGCCTTCCTGCATCTAAAGCAGTTTCGAATACTTGCAATTGAGAAACAGATGTTCCCACATTTAAAAATGCAATTATTTTATCTAGCTCAGTTCTAGATTTAGCCTCCTTTTTAGCGAATAGTCTAAACATAAACTGAATTGTTTTTCTTCCCCCTTTAGAATCGAGTAAGCGCCGTATTAATACAGCATTCTTACGCACAAATTTTTGGGGTAAAATCATTAACAGACGCTTGGGTGCACAATCGATGTTAAAAACGTGTATGTGGATATTGGTTAGTGAACTATGCATGATGTTTGTTTTTTAAACTGTAACTTTTGGTTTAACTCCTGCTCTTCTAATGTTTACAAATTTTACTAAAATGTCGAACCAAAACGGAGCACCGAAACTGAGCGACAATCCGCTGATGAAAATGCCCAATACATACCTAAAGAAATTGGGCCAACTACAAGAATTTCTAGCTTCAATGTAATCGGTAATTTTAGGTTTTTCTACTTTTGTTTTTGCTTCTCTATTATAAATCCAACTATAGGGAGCCGAATCTTTTTTCCAACCTATCGGGATGTTTAAACTTGAGATAATGGCTAATGAGCTATCAATTCTATTGATATATTGTTTGTTGGTAGAATCAATTTGCTCAAGCAATTTATTATAATAGGTTGAATCTGGACCTAAAAATAAGGCAATCTGTTCTGGCTTTTTAAGACTATCTGGATAAAGTGTTCTAACATAATCTAATGTCTCTTCAACAGCAAGAGCTCTTTCCTTTTCAATTTCATCCACAGATTTTTCGGCAATCACCATCAGATTCTTAGTAAGATCTTTATCTAGACTAAGCATTTTAATGAGATGCATTGAATCTACGTTTAAGAATATTGCGACTGCAAATCCAAAAAAAAGAAAGTTAAACCTTTGTTTGGTTTTGTACCACCCAGAAACCCGATCCATGTAATCGTTGTACCAAGTAGATAAAAGTGCTTTAAGTGTTGGGTAGTTTTTATTAGATTTATCGTAAATAGAAAATAATGTATCTCTTAGCGGACTTGCATTCATCATTTCTAAACCGCCCTCAAATCTATCCATCAATTCTTTTGAAACTGCGAGATCTGGCTGTGCCTCTGAAACTTTCATTTCCTCAAGATCTGTTACCGGTAAAAGCTCTATTTTTAAACTGTGTCTAGCTTGTTGAGCAATTACATCAATTAAAGTCTCAGAAAAAAGATTGTCTGAAATATATTGAGGTGGTCTATTAAACTCTGAATTATTAAGACCAGAAATCATATAATGATTATACAATAGGCTTCCATAATCCTTGTTTAAAGGATCATAAAGCAAATCTCTAATTGATTTGTGAAGCATTTTAGCTCTCGATTTTCTGTAGTGATTCCACCATTCGGTTAGAATGGAAACTAAAGTGCTTAAAAATGCATATATAAGCACAAGAGATATTACCAATTCTATAATTGGTGCGTTTAAAAATTTCATTGATAATATTTTAGGAAAACAATACTAAAAATTAAAATTCATTTTACCAATACTATTAACAATAAAATAATAAGAAATCAAAACAATTTTTTAAAAAACCCAAGATAACTTTTCAAATAAAACTTTATAGCCTTAATATTCCTCACTTATTTACTTAAAGTATTAGAATCTCTCATAAAAAATCTAGTTTTTTTAGAACGAGGTAATCCTTCCGCTCCCTTCTTGAAATAAAATTGTTAAGAAATCTTCCAATTATTGGTAATTATTTACTAATTGAATTAGCTTTGGGAAAAAAATACTCTTTTGAAAAAGGCAACTTTAATAATAATAGCTGCAATGTTTTGTAGCTCGAATGTTTTGGGGCAATCCGTTGCAAATAATAAAAAATGGCAAAATCAAAGCATCACAGAAGATGTTGTTCCAGGAACTGGAGCAGATGAAGCGCTAAAAAAGCTTAAAACAGATTCTGTAAAAAATAAAGTTATTGTTGCAATAATAGATTCTGGTACCGACATCTTTCATGAAGATCTTAAGGATGTTTTATGGGTTAACAGAAAAGAAATAGCCGAAAATGGGATTGATGATGATGGGAATGGATATATAGACGATATACACGGCTGGAGTTTTATAAGTGGTCCTGGTGGCGAAGTTATGGCCGATACTTATGAAATGGTTAGAGAAATAAAAAGGCTTCGAAAAGAAAATGCAGACCAGTCTTTTCCTAAGGGAGACCCACGGACTAAACTTCTTAAAAAATTAGAATCTGATTATGAAAAAGAGCTGAAATCCGCCAAAGAAGACTACGAGTTTCTAGAAAAATCTAGAACTGCATTGAATAGAATGATTAAATCTATTGGAAAGGAAAATATAAATCTCAATACACTAGCAAATTATAAAGTAAGCGGGTTCGAAGCCAGTTATGCTCGCTACAAACTATTTATGGGAATAAATGCTGGGCTTTCTGTTAATAATGCAATTGAGGCTTTTGAAGAAGATTATGCGAATGCAAAAAGCAGAGCAACTGAAAGTCTTAGTTTCGATTTTGATACTAGAGAAAGAGTAGGCGATAATTATGCTGACAAAACTGAACGGTTTTATGGCGACAATAGAGTTAAAGGGCCAAGATCAGATCATGGAACACATGTTGCAGGTATAATTGGTGCAAAAAGAGGCAATAAAATTGGCATGGATGGAATTGCTGATGCAGTTGAATTGATGATTCTACGAGTTGTTCCTATGGGCGATGAACGAGATAAAGACATTGCCAATGCCATTAGATATGCCGCAGATAATGGTGCAAAAGTTGTGAATATGAGCTTTGGTAAAACCATCTCTCCAGATAGAGCCATTGTAGAAGAAGCCATTAAATATGCTCAAGAAAAAGATGTTTTACTTATTCATGCCGCTGGTAATGATGCGAAGAATATAGATGAGGGTGATAACTTTCCAACTCCTTTCAATATAAGTGGAAATCGATATCCACATTGGATTGAGGTTGGATCAATAACCAAATCTTACAATGTATTTTTGGTAAGCAGCTTCTCAAATTATGGTAAGAAATCGGTAGATCTATTTGCACCAGGAAGCGATATTTATGCAACCGTTCCAGAGAATTTATATGATTTTAGAAGTGGTACAAGTATGGCGGCGCCAACAGTTTCAGGAGTAGCAGCAGTTTTGAGGGCTCATTTCCCCGAATTATCAGCTGAGGAAACCAGAAAAATACTGATGGAATCTGTAACCAAAATAGAATTTAAAGTTCTAAAACCAGGTAGCAAAAAGAAAAAAGTTGCTTTTACAGAGCTATGCGCAAGTGGCGGTATCGTAAATTTAGAAAAGGCAATTGAACTAGCTCAAAAGCGAAAAAATTAAGTTTAAAGAACGAAAGCAAGTAGCTGCTATGG
>DAIRTB010000198.1:0-5107 GCA_036804105.1 Bacteroidota bacterium
AGATCGAATTGATAAAGGCAAAAAACCGAAGGCAATTATTCCAGTACATTTATACGGAATGCCGGCAAACATGCCTGAAATAACTAAAATAGCCAATCACTATCAGATACCAATTATTGAAGATGCAGCTGAAGCGCTAGGTTCAAAAATAGGCGAACAACAATGTGGCACATTTGGAGAAATTGGTGTTTTGTCGTTTAACGGCAATAAAATAATCACCACAAGTGGTGGTGGTGCATTGATAAGCAATAATCAAGATCATGTTAATAAGGCTCGCTTTTTAGCTACTCAAGCCAGAGACAATGCTCCACATTATCAGCATAGCCATATTGGTTTCAATTATAGACTGAGCAATGTTTGTGCGGGAATAGGTCGGGGTCAAATGGAAGTGCTTCCACAAAGAATTGAAAAGCGTAGGGCTATCTTTAATCTTTATCAATCTGAGTTGAAGGAAATAACAGGAATTACCTTTTTAAATGAGCCTAATGGTTACTTTTCAAATCGTTGGCTTTCAACAATTTTAGTAGAAGAAACCCAGACCAATGGAAAGTCTAGAGAAGATTTGCGTTTGGCTTTAGAGCAATTGAATATAGAATCTCGCCCACTATGGAAGCCCATGCACATGCAACCGATATTTGAACAATATCCTTTTTATGCGAATGGCTGCTCGGAAAAATTATTTACTCAAGGCTTATGTTTACCTAGTGGAAGCAATTTAAGCGATCAAGATTTGGAATTTATAATTTCCAATATCAAGAAAATAATGAAGTAGCAAATTGCTTAAAAGCAGGCATAAAAAAGGGGAACTATAATTTAGATAGTTCCCCTTTTTATATTCCCTAAATTTTATCTGATTAAGCTAACAGTTCCGTGAATTATTCGTGGGGTCTTCCTAAATGATTTGAAGTAAACAATGTAACTGTAAACACCAATTTGTGCTTCCTGACCTTTGAAAACACCATCCCAACCTTCAGTTGGGTCGTTGGTTCTAAATATCATTTCACCCCATCGATTAAAAATTTTCAGATCATAATCCGCAACATCATCGGTAGAGCTAAAAATTGGTTTAAACACATTGTTTAGATTGTCTCTATTTGGAGTAAATGCGTTTGGTATATGCACAGTTAAGTCGCAGTCTTTTTCGTCGATAAATAGTTCTGCATTATCTACACCACAAGCGTTTTCAACTATTACAGAATAATCCCCCTCATCTGCAACCGTTATAATTTGAGTAGTATCTCCTGTACTCCATAAGTATGTTGCCCCTTGTACGTAACCAGCATTTAAAATCACAGAATCACCTATGCAAATAATGGTATCTTCAAAAGGGTAGATTTCAATTTGAGGATCGAATCTAATCAAAACGGAATCAGATCCAAAGCAAACGCCGTATTGAATAACCGCTCCATAATTTCCACTAAGTGTTGGAATAAATGGATCAATTGTGTCGCCTGTATTCCATAGATATTGAGCTCCAGGTATGTTAAAGCTCAGTGGATAAACAGTTCCGATACATAAAATGGTGTCTGGCCCTAAGCTTAATGGTTGTTTTGGTTGAAATTCCACTATAACGGTATCTGAAATGCTACATCCAAATTCAGTAACTGTTAAGGAAATAGTATCCGAATTCGTAACTATAACACTTGTAGAACTACTTCCATTGCTCCAAAGGTAACTGGCAGATAATGGGGTTGAAGGTGAACTTATGATGGCAGTGTCGTCTTCACATAATAACTGATCGTTTCCTAAATCAATTGGTGGCAAGGTTTGAATGTAAACTTCGATGGTATCAAAAGTTTCACAACCTGCTCTGCGAACCTCAACGGCATAAATACCTGCATTTGTAACCAGAATTTGAGCGGTGGTATCTCCAGTATTCCAGATGTAAGTAGTTGCCGTTGGTATGGTTGCATCTAAAAGAAGTGTATCAAGATTACAGATTGTGGTGTCTTGCCCTAAATCTAAAGAAAGTGGAGCGCCAAAATCTACAAGTATTGTATCTCTAAACACACAGCTGTTAGAATCAGTAAGTGTTAAATTATAAGATCCGCTATTTCTTACGGTAATACTTGGTGTATTTTCATTGGTAGACCAATTATAAACTGCTCCTGGATTTTGGTTAGAAAATCCAATTACTAGACTATCTCCAGCGCAGAGTAAAGAATCTGGGCCTAAATTGAATATTGGTAAAGGATTGTGGAATATTTCAATTGTATCGTATTTA
This sequence comes from Bacteroidota bacterium, assembly GCA_036804105.1. Lineage (GTDB taxonomy): Bacteria > Bacteroidota > Bacteroidia > UBA7662 > DAIRTB01 > DAIRTB01. The sequence continues at coordinate 2,225 of DAIRTB010000198.1, forward strand.
TTGCACAAACCCTTAGATACTTGCACCCAAAATGTTCCCGCAGTGTCTATAACAATATTTGAAGTTGTATCGCCAGTACTCCATAGGTAGGAAGCTCCAAACTGAAATGCATCAATTGTAATAGTGGAATTAAAGCAAATTGTAGTATCCGTGCCTAGATTAACAACATTAAGGGTGTCGGCTACTAAAAGAGTTGAATCTGTTATTCCACATCCATTCCAAGAAACATCAACTGTGTAAAGTCCAGGATTTGTAAACAAAGCAATAGAATCTGTCGTGTTATTAGACCAATTAAATGACAATTGAGTATTTCCAGAACCAGCATTAACCGCTACAGTATCTCCAAAGCAAAACTGAATTGGAGATGTAAGTACTGGAGTAGGGTAGGGTTGTAAATCTAAAACCAAGGAATCTGTAACATTGCAGAACTGATTACTGATGTTTACCCAATAAAGGCCAGCTTGATAAATCGTTTTCTGCGGAAGGGTTGTACTATCATTCCAAAAATAAATCGCATTCTGATAGGTAACATCTAAAAACAAGGAATCTCCCACACAAATTGTGGTGTCTGGGCCAAGAATCTGATTTAAAGATCTGAAAACGATAACATCTTGAATGCTTGTATCCGATGTGTTGTTTTCGTTATTGAAAACAATCAATCTAACACTAAAGGTGTCAGAATTACCTTGAATTGGGTAGATGTAATATGGATTGAAGGTTGAATCTGTTGCACCATTATGTCCAAAATCCCATAAATAAGAAATAACTGGACCAGCCGTAGAATTGTTTATAAATCTAACTGTATCAGAAAGACAATCAGCTAAGTAAGTGAACTGGGAAATTGGTCGGTCTAGGAAAATTGGATTACAATTTGGATCTGCAGTTGGAGCTGTAGTAACACTAAGTCCTATTGTGCCAACTGCGTTTACAGGGCTTACTACCTGCACATAGTAAGCTCCAATTTGCATGCAATTTAAGGTGAATTGAGTTAACGCATTAGAATTACATGGGCCTGGAGTCATGGCATTACAACTTCCATATAAAACCCTAAACCTTATTTGACTATTTGGTGCTGTTGTGTTTGGAAGGATTTGGAAGGTCATGTCTACCTTGGCCGTGTCAGTTTTATTAATTCTAAACCAAGTTGACTTGTATCCTAATGGACCGAAGAGACAATTCATATTAGATCCATTTTCGCCAAAACCTTCTCCTATTGTATGGCAATCTATAATTGTAGACATTGTTAAATTGCCAAAACCGTTTAGCGCACCTGCTACTGGGTCAAAGCAATAATCTCCTCTTGAGGTTTCTAATCTAATAACTGGTATAATTGATTCCCTGATTCTGTTATACCCAGTGGCCATTAAATAGTATACTCCTTCCTCTAAACAGGTATATGCCCAAGTTCTACCGTAGCGAGTAACTTCTCCCCATGAATCAGTTAGAGAATCATATCCATTAAACACCCCTTTTATTCGGATTATACCCAAAGCAGTAGAATCACCAACAATAATTTCTTTAAAGAGGATGTATTCGTTTTCAATAGAAAAGCCAGGAATGTTGTTGCCAGCAAGGTCTGCGCCTACCAGTAAATTACCACTTCTGCCAGTTCTAAATTTATACCACAAGGTTCTGTTTCCTAATTGGTTTTCATCAGTAGGTACTCTAGTAGCACAGGTAAAAAAATCTTTATCGCCATAATATGTTGTATCTGCGTTCAAAGCAACGTCTGTATAAGGGCCTTGAACCTGATTTAAACCATTTATTACATTGGCAAAGGAGAAATGATCATATAAGGTGGTATCCAATGGTTTTGGCTCGAATTTGATAGCAACATCAACCTGAGAGTTAGGCCATAAAGTTTTATAGCCGTTTATATCGCTGGTGTCAGAAATACTTGTTTCTACTACAATATAAAATCTCCTTTTTACGGGTTGTCCACATTCATCTACAATAAAGGAGATCTCTGGAATGTTATTGCAGAAACTGTCGTTATTGCTACCAATATAGGTTAGGCCTTGAGCAAATGTAGAATCAACTTCTCCTAAAGATCTAACTTGATTAAAATTGAGAGTTCCATCAACATCTGATTGATAAATATGAAAGTTTGCTGTTTGAACGGTGTCGCTAAATCTGTTTAATCGCCAAGGTCTATGGCTATTTACTCGTGCGGTTACCTGTCCAGGCCCTTCTACTACAAACGTGTACCAAAGGTTTCTTTTTGGTATTGTAAATTGATTGCTAAAGTTAGCTGTGTCTAATAAATTGTAACCAGGGCTATAAATGTTTGGCTCAATTGTTCCAGAACAGTTTGTTGAGGGATCTGAGGTATTTGCACCCACAAAACAACTTAAAAAATCGTGTGACGCAGGTCTTCCTACAACAGTTGGGTGTACATCGCCAATTTTTCCAGAATAAAAGGTTGAATCTGATGGAATTAAATCAAAATCATATGCATTAAATGCATGGTCGAATCTTCCCTCAGAAACTGAATCAACATAAAGAATTGGGGTAATTCCCGTTCCAGGCACTAATTGTCTTGCATTTACAACCAAAGTGTAAAAACCTGGAGGTAAATCGCAGAGTTGAATTCTATCAAGGCCCAAACTTATGGGCATTGTCTGACCAGAGCTAGGTGGCTGTAAACAGGGTTGTACAGGGGCAGTTGTTGTAAGCAAAGCAGAATCAACTCTAACATCAAATGGATATACGGCTGCACTAAAGGGTGTACGGTCTACCTTTAGATTATGAATTAATACAAAAGATTTTTTAGTGATTTCGAAAACAAAATAAGCAACTCTTGTTGCAATTGGATCACAGGGGTTTAGGGGGTGTGTGGTCCATGGAGTATCGAGTATACAACCGAATATTTCTGGGCCTAAG
>DAIRTB010000199.1:0-3224 GCA_036804105.1 Bacteroidota bacterium
GATGGTTCCCAACGGTTGGTATTCTACCCAAGATTCCGAATATTTAGAGGTTTTGTGTTCCGGTGCTAAAAAGGTTTCAGCATGTTCTGCGTAGAAGTTGCAGCAGAGTGCACACTTTTCAATTTCGGCAGTGGCCTCTGCTATGGGTTTGCCCATTTCTAAACTTATAAGGTGGGCGTATTTGTCTTTTTTGCTCATTAAAACCTCTGCTGCTTTTTGCAACATCTTGGTTCTGTGGTCGATAGAGGTGCTTCCCCAAGTTTCGAATGCTGTTTTTGCCGCAGTAAGTGCGCTGGCAATTTCGGCATCTGTGGCGAGTGGATATTTATTTATAGGTTCGCCGTTGTGCGGATTGGTTGCAGTAATCATTTCACTAAGGTAAACAATATTGATTTACAAAGGGTTGCAAAGCACTAATTATTGTTTTGTTTTTAATTGCCGATTTTCTAAGCTGCTACACCAACTTTTTCTGCTCTTTTTACCAACATTTTTTTGCGAAATCCTCTCTTATGTTTATATTACTGACGTTATTTTGTCTGTTTATTAAACAATGTTCTTAAATTGCCACACATATTATAGTTTCAGGTACGGTACTTTATCGGTGCCACGCCTCTTGGGGCTTGCGCAAAAGCATAAGGTTAAGCGTATTGCCCTAACCGATATAAACAACACTTCCGGAATTTTAGAAGCCATGCGAGATGCTCCCAAATATGGCGTGCAGGTTATTCCGGGCATAGATTTCCGTAAAGGTTCTGAACAGCTTTACTTCGGTTTGGCGCAGAACGAGACAGGCTTTGCGGCTTTGAACAGATTTTTATCGCACCATTTAATTGAAGAAAAGCCACTTCCTCCACATGCACCTGCTTTGGCCAATTGCTATTTTATTTATCCTTTTTCTGAGGAAAACGCCGCTTGGCTGAGCAATCAATTGGCTAAATTAGAAACTGCTAAAGCTTGCGAGCATATTTTCTTAGGTGTACAATTACATCAACTCAATCAGCTTAAAAGCAATAAATACAGGAAGTTATATGGGAATATGATGGCGCTGCTGCCCGTTACTTTCGAGCATAAGAAAGATTTTAATGCACATAGATTGCTGCGAGCCATAGACAATAATTGTTTGCTCAGCAAGTTGCCAGAATCTGAGCAAGCTAGGCTAGACGAGCAGTTTGCGCTAGAAAATTTGGTGATGAGCCAATTTGAAGAGTTCAGTTTTCTGGTGGCCAATACCAAGCGCATTTTAGATGGGTGCTTTGTTCAATTCCAATTTGGGGTGAGCAAAAACAAGCGTTTTTTTATGGAGAATGAGGCTACCGACCTTGAAATGATTCGCAAGCTGGCGTTTGAAGGTGCAAGGGAGCGCTATACCGAAATTACATCAACCATAGAAAAAAGAATTGAGAAAGAGATTGAGATTATACAGCAAAAGAATTACCTCTCGTATTTTTTAATTGCGTGGGATATTGTTTCGTTTGCACGCAAAAAGGGCTTTTTTTATGTTGGAAGGGGTTCTGGTGCCAACAGCATTGTGGCGTATTGTTTGCGCATTACAGATGTTGATCCCATTGACCTTGATCTTTATTTCGAACGATTTATCAACTTGTATCGAGAAAGTCCGCCAGATTTCGACCTCGATTTTTCGTGGAAGGATAGAGATGAAGTATTGGTTCACATTTTTGAGCGATATGGCGCTGATTATGTGTGTCTTTTGGCCACTTACAATACCTTTCAGTTGAACTCAACCATGCGGGAATTGGGTAAGGTTTTCGGACTGCCCAAAGCCGAAATTGAGGAGCTAATTGTGCAGTACAAAAAAAAAGATCCTCCCCATGAGTTGGGTAAATTGATCTACACTTATGGCGCTTACTTGCAAGATTGGCCCAACCATTTGAGCATACATGCAGGTGGCGTGCTGATTTCGGAACTGCCCATTTACCATTATACGGCTACCAATTTGCCGCCGAAGGGTTTCCCGATCTCGCATTTCGATATGCATTTAGCCGAAGATATTGGCTTGTATAAGTTCGATATCCTTTCGCAGAGGGGTTTGGGTCATATAAAAGATGGAGTTGCTTTGGTGAAGGAAAATCGGGGTGTTGAGCTTGATATCCACGATATACCCAAGTTTAAGGAAGACGAAGCCATAAAGCAGTTGCTTAGAACAGGAAATACCATGGGGTGTTTTTATGTGGAATCGCCAGCTATGCGGATGTTGCTGAGCAAGTTGCGTACTCAAACGTATCTAGAATTGGTTGCGGCAAGTTCCATTATCCGGCCTGGCGTTGCCCGTTCTGGCATGATGCGGGAATACATTTTGCGCCACCGCTTTCCAGAGAAGCATAAGGAAATCCACCCCGTTATGGCCGATATTATGCCCGATACCTACGGCATTATGGTGTATCAGGAAGATGTGATTAAGGTAGCGCATTATTTTGCTGGACTAAGTCTTGGAGAAGCAGATGTTCTGCGTCGGGGAATGAGTGGGAAGTACAGATCTAGAGATGAGTTTCAGAAGGTGAAGGATCAGTTTTTCGACAATTGTAAACGCATGGGGCATAACGATAAGCTGGCATCGGAAGTATGGTTTCAAATAGAAAGTTTTGCGGGATATTCATTTGCGAAGGGTCATTCGGCTTCTTTTGCGGTTGAGAGCTATCAGAGTTTGTTCCTGAAAGCATATTATCCCATTGAGTTTATGATGGGCGTGGTGAATAATTTTGGTGGATTTTACCACACTGAATATTACCTGCAAGAGGCGCAGCGTGGCGGTGCAATTTTAGAAGCGCCCTGTGTTAACGAGAGCGTGTATCTAACCAGTCTTTCGGGCAAGGTAATTCACTTGGGATTTGTGCATTTGTTGAATTTCGAAACATCGGCAGCGCATATAATTGTGGCGGAGCGCAAACGTGCAGGCGCTTACACCAGTTTGGCCAATTTTATGGAACGCACAGGTTTGGCCATTGAGCAAGCCATCATTCTAATAAGAATTGGGGCGTTCCGCTTTACGGGCAAAGACAAAAAAGCTTTGTTGTGGGATGTTCATTTGCTTAAGCACCTAAGTACTGCCAAGAAATCAGACTTGGTGCTGAAAGATGCGCCAAGCAATCACGATGAAAAAAGTCGGTTTGCTCCAAATGTTTTGCCCAATTTTGCACCCAGTTCAGCCCCCAATTTCGAGCACGAGTATATTTGGCAGCCGCAGGTGGCGTCTTTGTTTCAGGAAT
>DAIRTB010000199.1:3234-5105 GCA_036804105.1 Bacteroidota bacterium
GGAGTATAATGTGGCCATTAATTATACCTTGCCACCATTAGACCATCAACCGAAAGACGATATTTTAGACCAGATTGAGCTGCTCGGTTTTCCATTGGTTTCCCCATTCGAGATGTTATCTGATGAGCTAAAGGCGCAGGCCAAAAGCATTAAGGAAACCATGCCTACCGAAAGCGTAGCACGTTTTGCCGCCAAAGTAGTGGAGATTTTAGGTTATTTGGTAACCCTAAAACCCACCCGAACGGTTAAAGGCGATGTTATGTATTTCGGCACTTTTTTAGACATTGCTGGCAATTGGTTAGACACCGTACATTTTCCACCCATCGCCAAGCAGTATCCTTTTAGTGGCAAAGGCATCTATCGCTTACAAGGCAAATGGATAGAGGAATTCGGCTTCTACTCTTTGGAGGTGCAAAAGATGGAGAAGGTGCAATACTCTTTTTGAATGGATAATTGAGAATGGAGAATGGACAATGTGTTGGCCATGTAGGGGCGAATTGCATTCGCCCGTTTTTGAAGAATATTGCATTCGCCCGTTATTGAAGCGAATTGCATTCGCCCGTTTTTGAGTGAATTGCATTCGCCCGTTTTTGAGAGAATCGCATTCGCCTGCCAGCAAAAAATCCTGTTCATATTAAAATCCTAATAATCGTGTTCAAAACAAGAAAATGCCAACTAATTCTCCGCCTCTATGAACTAATTATTACCATTTGAAAAAGGAAAAAATATTTTAGACTTTTTTGTCTATTTTTTATGCTTTAGGCATTATCTTCGTTTGGTAATTTAAATTTAACATAATTTATGGCATACAATTCACCAAAAGGAATTGAAATCCTTGGAAAATATACACCTGAGTTTGCAGAAATTTTAACCCCTGAAGCTTTGGCCTTTGTGGCTGAACTACATAGAAAATTCAACAATAGGAGAGAGGCACTTTTGCATAGAAGAGTTGAAAGGCAGCAGGATTTAGATAATGGCATTTTGCCTGATTTCCTTCCAGAAACCAAATCGATAAGAGAAGGTAATTGGACTTGCGCTTCCCTTCCCTCAGATTTATTAGACAGAAGAGTTGAAATAACAGGACCAGTTGATAGAAAAATGGTAATTAACGCCATGAATTCTGGAGCCAAAATGTTTATGGCAGATTTCGAAGATTCGAATGCGCCAACCTGGGAGAACAACATCGGCGGACAAATAAATATGCGGGATGCGATTCGGGAAACCATATCATACCAAGATCTGAAATCGGGTAAATCGTATCAGCTAAATAGCGAAACGGCTACTTTACAAATCAGACCTCGAGGTTGGCACATGGTAGAAAAATGTATTTTAGTTGATGGGTCGCCCATTAGCGCCAGCATGCTAGACTTCGGTTTGTTTTTCTTTCACAACGCAAAAGAAGCGATTAGCAGAGGCTCTGGTCCGTATTTTTATCTTCCTAAAATGGAAAGCCATTTGGAAGCTAGATTGTGGAACGACATCTTCATCCTTTCCCAAAGTAAACTTGGCTTGCCTTTGGGATCAATTAAAGCCACAGTTTTAATAGAAACCATTCTCGCATCGTTCGAATTAAACGAAATTCTTTACGAATTAAGAGACCATTCTGCTGGATTAAACTGTGGTAGATGGGACTACATTTTCTCTTACATAAAACGTCTAAGCCACAATAAAGCATTTTTAGTGCCCGATCGCTCGCAGGTTTCTATGACGGTGCATTTCATGAAATCGTATTCTGAACTCGTAATTCAAACTTGCCACAAAAGAGGTGTACATGCCATGGGAGGAATGGCGGCACAAATTCCGATTAAAAACGACGATGCTGCCAATAATGCTGCATTAGAAAAAGTGCGGGCCGATAAGGAACGTGAAGC
>DAIRTB010000200.1:0-5104 GCA_036804105.1 Bacteroidota bacterium
TACTCGCTTAGACAAGAATCTAAGATTTTCTAGCCCTACAAGTTTTATGGCCAATGAAAAATCTGTGGTTGATGAAGCTTTCCCTGGCGATGTGGTTGGTTTGTACGATACCGGAAATTTCAAAATTGGAGATACGCTTACTGAAGGTGAAAAATTCCAGTTTAAAGGCATTCCGAGTTTTTCGCCAGAAATCTTTAAGGAATTGCTGAATAATGACCCTTTCAAAACGAAACAAATGGAGAAAGGCATTGCCCAGCTAACAGATGAGGGCGTTGCTCAGTTGTTTATTCAGCAGCCCGGAAACCGAAAAATTGTAGGAACGGTTGGTGAGCTTCAATTCGAGGTTATTACTTTCCGTTTATTGAATGAATATGGCGCCAAGTGTCAGTTCAAGCCTCTAGCATTTTACAAAGCATGCTGGGTTACGGCCAAAGATCCAGAGAAGTTGAGCAGGTTTTTATCATTAAGAGCGTCTTACATCGCCTATGACAAAGAAAATAGACCCGTTTATTTGGCAGAAAGTCCATGGGCATTGCGCATGGCAGTTGAAGCTTTCTCAGATTTAGAATTCCACTTTACCTCAGAATTTAAAACCGATCAGAGTACTTTGGGGCAGGTTACGTACTAATTGGTTATGAATTATACCAACCACGTTTGCCGAATAGGCTGGAAATTTTTAATTGAATTACGCCCAATGCGGCTTCCCTGATAATACCTTTCGACATTTTCGAGGTTCCTTCGGTGCGATCAGTAAAAATAATCGGCACTTCCTTTATTGTAAATCCTCTTTGGAAAGTTTTGAATTTCATTTCTATTTGGAAAGCGTAACCAATGAATTTTATTTTATCGAAGTTAATGGTTTCTAGCACTTTACGTGAATAGCAAACAAATCCAGCGGTAGAATCTTTAACCGGCATTTTGGTAATAAATCGAACATAAACGGAGGCATAGTAACTCAGGATAACCCTGAAAATTGGCCAGTTAACCACATTTACCCCTTTTACATATCGAGAACCAACCGACATATCCGCACCTTCGTTGTAGCAAGCGTAAAGCAGACGGTTTAAATCTTTCGGATTGTGGCTAAAATCTGCGTCCATCTCGAAAATGTATTCATAATTTCTTGCTAAACTCCATTTAAAGCCATGAATATAGGCAGTTCCAAGCCCGAGTTTACCTTTTCGTTCTTCAATAAATAAACTATTTGGGTAATCCAACATGAGGCGTTTTACAACGTCTGCAGTGCCATCGGGCGAGCCATCATCCACAATAAGCACGTGGAAGTGGTTTTTTAGGGAAAATACTCGTTTAATAATCCGCTCAATGTTTTCTATTTCATTAAAGGTAGGAATTATTACAACGCAATGGGGTGTAGACATATCGAAGTTCGAAATTAAAACAATTTCTTAAGTATTTTTGAAAACCCTTTAAACGAAGTCAATGTTTAATATATTTTAAAGCTTCTTTATGCCCTTACATCCGGCAATTGTACATTTTCCCATCGTTTTGATGTGCATTGTTTTCGTTTTCGAATTAGTTGCCCTTATTACTAAAAATATTTTTTACAATAAGCTTGCCCAATATTTTTTAATTGCCACTTTGGCTGGAATTGGTGCAGCAATTCTTAGTGGTGGCTGGGAAGAAGGTGCGTACAAATTGAGTGAAACCTTAGAAGAAGCTGTTACAAATCACGAAAATCTTGCCTACCTAAGTGCTTGGTATTTGGGTTTACTTTTAGTTTGGCGGATGTTGCGCAAACCAACCCAAATGTTTCTTTGGGAAACTTATGCTTTTCTCTTCGCTCTTTTAGCTGGAATTGCGCTAGTCTTTTTTACCGGACACAACGGCGGGGTCTTGGTGTATGAGTTGGGGATTGTGGGGTAGGGATTCGCATCTCGTTGAAATTCACTGACCTGCATACCAATCGTAAAATTCTATTTCTGTACATGATCCACAGATTTTCGTAAACTGTTCTCAATTTTTGTACACGGTTCACAGTTTTTCGTAAACTGTTCTCAATTTTTGTACACGGTCTACAGATTTTCGTAAACTGTTTTCAATTTTTACTTTAATTACAATTTTTTGTTTGGCAGGTATAATAGAAATCCTGTTTCTCCATAAATTCATTTAACGTGTTCAAAAATTTCGAATCTATTTTTGTGTAGATTTGAAACCGATGAACCTCCAGATTTTCCAGATTTTTAAATTGAGTTTTCGCCTGTTTAGCGTGCATTTGATTTGGTTTCTTATTAATATCAGTTTTGTACTATTCAATATCAAATTTTCGGGTGCGCAAGTTGTTAATTTCGATAATTGGCAGGTAAAAGATGGGTTACCACAAAATTCCATTAATCACATTGTTCAAGGTAAAGATGGATATTTATGGCTTGCTACAGAAGGCGGATTGGTTAGATTCGACGGAGTTACATTTACTACCTTCGATGTTCAAAACACACCAGAATTTAAAAGCAACAGAATTAAAACCATTTTCCAAAATAAAAATGGAGATTTGCTTATTGGCGGGTATAAAGCAGGCGTTACCCTTTATAGAAATGGAAAATTTACCAATCTCTCTAAGGAATTGGGCATTAAAAATGGCTCAATTCAGTTTTTTCACTTAGATGCTTATAATAGAATTTGGATTTCAAGTTCAGATTCTGGTGCAGTTGTTATTGATGGTAATAATTACAGCGTTATTTCAGAATTTGAGTCTCTGAAAGAACTAAATATTTTATCAATTTCGGAGTTACAAGGTAAAATATTTTTGTTTACACAAGCAAATTTTTATGAATGGGATAATGGACTTAAAATTCAAAAGGATAATCCATTAGGGGTTAATGTTGCTTACATAGGTCCTTCGGTTTTCGATGAAGAGGAGCGCAAAATTTGGGTAGTTTCTACAGGTCAATTATTGAAATTTGATCGAAATAGATTAATAAAACGCTATGAAATTCCCGATTTGCAATATGATCAAAATAGAACCTATAAGCTTTCAATTTTGAAAGGGGAAATTCTTATTTCTGCAATGGAAGGCTCCATACTTTTCAAATTCAATATTGAGCAAGAGGTTTTTTCTAAGGAGATTCTTATTATAAATTGTAACGTTGGAGCAATCAAGCACATATTCATAGACCAAGAAAAAAATAAATGGTATGCCTCAACCACTTGTGGACTAATAAAAGCTAAACCTAACAGATTCAGATATTTAGAGGTTAACAAGAGTCAAATAAACTCGAATTTGTATGCAATTTTCAAAGCATCAAATGGAAACTTGTTTCTGGGTACCAATGGTTCTGGTTATTATGAAGTAAATATGGAAACTGGGGCATACTCCAGCTCAAGGGTTGTTGAGATTGCCAATTCTTACATATCTTCCATAAACGAATTCAATGGTTCCATTTATTTAGGTTTTGAAGGAAGAGAATACATTTACAAAAAAACGGGTAGTAATTATCTGAAAATCGAATTTCCAGACAAGAAATCCAGAATTGTAAAATCGGTTTATAAAACGAAACGAAATGAGCTTTTAATTGGCTCGAATGTAGGCCTGTTTTATATTAAACAAGATAGTATTTTTGCTCATCCTTTATCGGAAGAAATTTTCAATAACGACGTATCAGCTTTTATAGAAGATAGTCTTGATAATCTGTGGTTTATAAACGATTTTTTTATTTACTGCTATTCCTTTAAAACAGGCACACTCACAAAATTTGGCGATTCGGGAAAAGTAAAACCTACTTTGTATAGAGGTATTTACCTTGACAAACAAGGGAGAATCTATGTAGGTTCTTATGGTTATGGGCTTACAATTATTGAAAATGGAAAATGCTTTTCTGTTTACTCAAGCAATGGTTTGCCGGAGCAGGTAGTATCATCCATCACAGAAGATGCATATGGTAATATGTGGTTAACTGGAAACAAAGGATTAACTAGATTGAACAAAGAAGAACTTCTTGTTCAAATGAGGATGAAGAACGGCCTTATTAATGCATCGCTTTTTAACGAAAATACAGATAGGTTGAAATCTGGAGAATTTAATGGAGGTTTCCAGCAATCGAAATGTTGGTTAGGCGGAGATATTTATTTGTTTCCAAGTATAAGTGGTTGTGTAAGAGTGGATTTTGCTGATTTTCAAAGAAACGAAATTGTTCCCCTTGTTCATATTGAAACCATAAAGTATGGTGATGACGAATTTACAATTACTTCAGATTCTACAATTAAATTACCTTATAAAGAACAAAGAATTGATTTTACTTATACTGCTTTAAGTTTTGTTTCACCGCAAAATGTTCGTTTTAAATATCAACTAGTAGGTTACGATAAATCTTGGATTGAAGGGGGTAACGATCGGAAAACCTTTTACAACAAAATCCCACCTGGAAAATATCAATTCAAGGTTATTGCATGTAATAACGATGGTGTTTGGAATGAAACTGGCGCAACCTTATCAATTGAAGTTGTTCCTCCTTTCTACATGACACTGTGGTTCAAGACTATAATTGTTTTGATTTCTTTGCTTTTAGTTGGATTGGCAATTGCATTTTACCTTAATCGTATAAAAATTAGGGAAAGAGAAAAATCTGCTTTAATGGATATTTTGCCAGATTTAGTTCTTAAGTTAGATCGAAATGGAAAATACCTAGATATTTATGGAAATCCAGCATCCCTTATTCAACCCTTCGAAGTTTTGAAAGGAAAAACCATTAGAGAATTCCTTTCTGAAGAACTTTCTAATCTTTTGTTCGAAAAGTTTGAAGAAGCATTTAAACATAAAACCATGCAATTCTTCGAATACAAGCTAATACTTTCCGATAGTAAGGAATATAGTTTTGAAGGAAGGGTTATTGCAAAAGGTCAAGATGAGGTGTTGTTGATTATTAGGGATATAACGGATGCTACTGCTGCTCAGCTGAAAAATTTAGAAAACGAAAAAGCCCTGCTAAAATCCGCTAAAAAAGAAAAAAAACTCCTTGAAAAAATTAATGAGCAACAGAAGCAACAGTTAGAAGCCATTATCAATACAGAAGAAAAAGAAAGACGAAGAATTGCTACCGATTTACACGACGGTATTGGGCAGTTACTCACCTTTGTAAAAATAAATTTG
>DAIRTB010000201.1:0-5101 GCA_036804105.1 Bacteroidota bacterium
TTTACATCTGGCCCCAAAACCGGAATGCCCATGCGCCTTGCTTCATCCATAAAAAAGATAAGCTTGTCCATGTTGTTTTGGTTGTGCGTAAGCACAGATGCCATGTATTCTGCTGGGTAATTGGCTTTAAGATAGGCAGTTCTGTAAGCCACATAAGCATAGCAGGTTGAGTGCGATTTGTTGAAAGCGTACTGTGCAAAGTCTTCCCAATCGCTCCAGATTTTCTCACAGATTTTTGGGTCGTGCCCTTTTGCAACAGCGCCATCAATAAATTGACCTTTCATTTTATCGAGTACCGCCCGTAATTTTTTACCCATTGCCTTCCGCAAACCATCGGCTTCGCCTTTAGAAAAGCCAGCTAAACTTTGCGACAAAAGCATTACCTGTTCTTGGTAAACGGTAATTCCGTAGGTGTCGTGAAGGTATTCTTCCATTTCTGGCAAATCATAATGAATTGCCTCTCTGCCATGCTTCCTTGCAATAAAGTTTGGAATATACTTTAATGGTCCAGGTCTGTACAGGGCGTTCATGGCAATTAAATCTTCCATCTTATCTGGCTTTAGGTTGATAAGATGTTTTTGCATTCCGGGCGACTCAAACTGGAAGGTTCCGTTCGTTTCGCCTTTTTGATAGAGCTCAAACGTCTTTTTATCGTCAATAGGAATATTTTCGATGTCTATTTCTACACCATGATTCTTTTTAATCATCACCAAGGCATCTCTTAAGATGGTGAGGTTTTTCAGACCTAAAAAGTCCATTTTAATTACCCCAGCAGATTCTATAATATCGCCTGCAAACTGAGTAACTAAGAGATCCGATTCTTTCGATGTTGCCACAGGAATAATTTCGGTTAAATCCATTGGTGCAATAATTATTCCCGCAGCGTGGATGCCAGTACTTCGAACCGACCCTTCCAAAATTTGCGCTTCTTTGAGTACTTTCGAGCGCATATCATTACCAGAGGCAATTAATCTGAGTTGCTTAACCATGTCTAAATCTTCTGGACGAAGTTGCTCTTTGTCGGTAAGACTTTTTTCGCCAATCAAAGGCGCTTTCATTACTCGATTTAGCGTAATCCCAGGTTTGTCTGGTACAAGTTTGGCCAAGGAATTGGCTTCAGCTAGGGGCAAATCTAGCACTCTGGCAACATCCTTAATACTCATTTTAGCAGCCATGGTACCGAAAGTAATTATCTGCGCCACCTGACTTTTACCATATTTATCAACCACATAATCAATTACTTTCTGCCTGCCCTCGTCATCAAAATCTGTATCAATATCGGGCATGCTCTTACGTTCCGGATTTAAGAATCTTTCGAAAAGCAATTGGTACTTTATTGGATCGATGTTGGTAATTCCAACACAATATGCCACGGCAGATCCCGCCGCAGAACCCCTTCCTGGGCCTATGAAAACCCCCATGTTTTTACCTGCCAAAATAAAATCGGAAACAATTAAAAAGTAACCCGCAAAACCCATGGTTTTAATGGTGTGCAATTCGAAATTGAGTCGATCTTCTACCTCAGCCGTAATTTCTACATAACGCTCCCGTGCACCTGCAAAGGTTAAATGGCGGAGATATTCCCACTGATTCAACACATCGTCGGCATGGATTTGAAATTCTTTTGGCACTGGAAAATTAGGTAAAAGAATATCTTGAGTAAGCTTTAGATGATCTATTTTATCTACAATGGAATTGGTATTATCGAGCGCTTGAGGCAAATCTGAGAAGATTCTCGCCATTTCTGCCGTGGTTTTAAAGTAAAACTCATCGTTGGCAAAGGCGAAACGGGTTCCCCGAGGAATGGCCTCATCGTCTGCAAAATCTTTGTTGGTTGGCGTGCTTTGCTTTTCTCCTGTGTTGATGCAAAGTAGAATATCGTGGGCGTTTGCATCTTCTTTATCTATATAATGCGAATCGTTGCTGGCTATTATGGGCACATTATATTTCAGAGCGAATTTCAATAAAACCTCATTTACCTTATCTTGGTCTGCAATGCCATGGCGCTGAAGTTCAATGTAATAGTCCTCTCCAAAAAGGTCGAGCCACCATTTGAAAACAACTTCAGCTTCTTTTTCGCCTTTGCGCATAATGGCTTTGGGGACCTCAGCACCTAAGCAACACGTTGTGGCAATTAATCCTTCATGATATTGTAAAATCAACTCTTTATCAATTCTTGGATACTTGCCATACATGCCCTCAATGTAACCAAGCGAGCACAATTTTATTAGATTCTGGTAGCCTTGTTTGTTCTTTGCAAGCAACAATTGGTGGTAGCGAATGTCTTTATCGTCTCTAGAAAACTGGCGTTTGTGTCTGTTTTCAACCAGATAGAATTCACAGCCCACAATAGGTTTTATGTCGTGTCCATCAGCAGTTTTATGCTCCGCAGCCTCCTTAACGAAATTAAACGCTCCAAACATATTGCCATGATCTGTAATGGCGATTGCTCGCATATTATCGGCTGCAGCCTTTTTAAACAGCCCTTTTATGGACGCTGCACCATCTAAAAGCGAGTATTGAGTATGAACGTGGAGGTGATTAAATGTTGGCATAAGATTTCTAGATTGGTTGAATTTCGACCGAAAACAAAGGTAAAAATTGAGGGGTGCATTTGCTCTCCCAAAAATTTAATGTGGAAAAGTAATGGCTTAAAATCAAGATGAATCAGTCTTAATGGTTTGGTTACTAATAATTTATGTGGTTGAGCTGCAAGCAAACATTTTTCTTTTTTTATTTTTAGACGATTTTTTACCTGCTGCCAAAACAGATGGTTTCTAAACAACATCTCTAACTGTTTTAATGATTGAATTATAAAATGAAGTTCTTTTTTGCGGAAAAACCGCAAAAAGTTATTTTTTGCGGTTTTTCCGCAAAATATGTATTTTTGTAAAAAAACCGCAATGGACTTTCCTATTTTAATAGCTGATGTAATTGATAGCAGAAAGCAGGATTCGAAAAATCTGATTAGAAACCTCAAAGAAATTGTCAGTATAATTAACGGTAAAAATTATGATGTTCTGCGATCTCCACTAACCATCACTTTAGGAGATGAATTTCAGGGTATCACAAAAACCATTTCTGATGGAATCAACATTATTTTTCAATTTGAAGAACAGCTCATAAAAAGAGGTTTGGAGTTCAAATTGAAATATGTACTAAATTATGGCACTATTGATACTGAAATCAACAGCAAAATAGCTTATGAAATGCTAGGAGAAGGATTGACTTTTGCAAGAGAAAACTTAAATGAATTGAAAACTGATGACGCAAGATTTCTAATTTTGCTAGGAGAAAAAAGTGAAAGACTTCAAACACTTGTAAATGATTCATTTTTACTTTACCAGAGCTTTGTAGATTCGTGGAGACCTAAAGACTACAACATCGTTTGGGAATTTTTAAACGAAATTGATTACCGAAAAGTAGCAGAATATGTAAAAATTGACCCTTCAAATGCATGGCGCAGACGAAAAAGTTTAAATATCAAGGAATATCAAACCGTAAAGAAATTAATATTAACCTTACTTGAAGCATAATGATTTCGAAACTAATAGTTTTTATCGTTTTATTTATTGTTGGAGAGCTCATTGCCAACTTGAGTATTTTTAGGTACTTAAAGCGTTACTTTAAGTTTGACGAGAAGCCTTCAATTCTAGAAACAAAAACAAGTGCAAAAATATTCTTTCTTAATCTTTCAGTATTCAAGGGAATGCTTGAGCGATTTGTAATATATTGTTGCCTCGTTATTGACATTTCTCAGATTCTTATTGTGTTCAGTGCTTTGAAAATTGGAACTCGGTTAGACAAAACAAAGGAAATTACCAACGACTATTTCTTGGTTGGAAACTTCATATCAATTTTACTTGCAATTGTATATTACTACTGTTTTGTAAAAATTGTAGAAAGCTATGTCTTGGGATGAATTTCTGAAAGCTAAATGGAGAACGATTCCATTAATTAAATTTTCTTCAGATTTCCTCTCATCCTCACGCACAAAAGATTTAATACCTTATTTCTAAGGCATATTCGTATTTTCGTGGAATTTTTCTTAGATGTGGACGAGATTTTCCCGATTTATACTTCGATATAGATATCTTCTTTTAGGCATTCTATTGGCCATAACTGTTTTTATGGCTTACCACGCAGCGCAAGTTAGAATATCTTATCAAAACAGAGCCGTAATACCTCCTTCAGACCCAGATTTAATTGCATACGAAGCTTTTAAAGAGCAATTTGGCCTAGATGGAAATGTTATGGTTGTGGGCATTGAAAGCGACCAAATTTTTCAGATTGAGTTCTTTAACGATTGGTATAAACTCACCCAAAAAATTTCTCAAAATCCAAAGGTTAGAAATGTGCTTTCCATTGGAAATCTCAGCACACTTGTAAAAGACGATTCCACCAAAAAGTTTAAGGTTCAGCCACTTGTGCCAAAACTACCGAGCACCCACGCTGAATTAGATAGTCTCAAAATCCAGATTCTTAATGCTAAATTGTACGAAGGATTGCTTTTCAATCCAGAAACAAACGCCACACTTTTAGCCATAACTATTGAGCCAGAAATTCTGCTTTCTGAAGCGAGAAAAGAGGTAGTTACAGATTTGGTTAAGGTTATTGAGGCATTCTCTACCAACCACGATGTAGATGTGCATTACTCTGGGCTTCCTTATATTAGAAACGAATATGCCTTAAAAGTTGCAGGAGAGATGAAACTCTTTTCTCTTTTAGCGCTACTAATTACGGCAGTTTGCCTTTTCTTATTCTTCAGAACAGGCTCGGCGGTGTTTATTCCAGTTTTAGTGGTAGCCATGGGAG
Organism: Bacteroidota bacterium; assembly: GCA_036804105.1. Taxonomy (GTDB): domain Bacteria; phylum Bacteroidota; class Bacteroidia; order UBA7662; family DAIRTB01; genus DAIRTB01. The sequence continues at coordinate 4,816 of DAIRTB010000201.1, forward strand.
CAATTTGGTCGCTTGGTTTAATGCATATTTTGGGTTACCAAATAAGTTTGTTAACTGCGCTCATTCCGCCCTTGGTGGTAGTAATTGGTATACCAAATTGCGTTTATTTACTTACCAAATACCACGACGAATACCGAAAGCATAAGAATAAAATCAAAGCGCTTACTAGAATTGTAGAGAAAATTGGGGTTGCCACTTTAATAACCAACGTAACAACTGCTATAGGTTTTGGAGTATTTTACATAACTGGAAGTGCGGTTCTTAAAGAGTTTGGATTAATAACAAG
>DAIRTB010000202.1:0-5082 GCA_036804105.1 Bacteroidota bacterium
AAATTTCCACAAAAATACAAATGATTACCCACTCTTGTTACTCCACTCATTTGGCGCAAACCTCCAGAATAGGTATGATTAAAGGTTGAATCTATTTGCCCATTACTGAGAATTTTTACAATTATTTTTGAAGTATCAAGAAAAGGTCGATTATTCTCGCTTGAAGATACATATATAAAGCTACCATCATTCGGGTTATAGTATGCCTGAAAACCTGTGCTGGTGCCTATAATATTGTTGGAAATATTTTGATTTAACTGAATATTTAGAGAATCTAGTTCTCCATTTAAACCATTAAATGAATACCTTCTTGAATTACCACTTACATAGAAAAGATAACCAGAATTAACCCTTTGCATGGAACCAACTGGATTTGTAGTTATATCTTGATTAACAGCATTGTATGAATTAAATAAGTAAGAACCAAATTGATTCGCCCTGTTTACATAAAAAGTAGATTGAAACGCTGGGCCGATATTATGGTTGCGAGAACCTGTTAAAATATAATTTCCAGATTGCTCTTCGTAAACGTCCTTAACCTCACCAACTTGTCCAAAAGTGGGTGCACCTTCTAGACCATACCTAAATGTGGTATCAACACTAAAAGAAATTGGTTGAGCAGTTAATGTTGCAAAATTTAATATTATTATGCAAAATAAAATGAATTGTATTTTCATATCGGTGTAAATCAAAAAAATGCCAGAGTTTTATAACCCTGACATTCGTATATAATATATTTATTTACTTCTGAACATTTATTTTACCTGATTGAACAACTTTACCATTGTTTATCAATTCATAAAAGTACATCGCATTTTGTAAACCTTTTGTATTTATAAGGTATTGCATTTCTATATTCATCATACACTTTCAAATTTATATCGTGAAAATAACCATTAATTTCATATAAGCAAACAAAGCACGTTTATTTAACAATTGTATTACAAAGGGTTAGGATAATTTTTGTCATTGAACCTCTCATACGAAAAGAGATTAGTTCATCTAACCCCACTTTCCAAAAGTTCTATACCACCTAATCAACCTATTACCACAAAACCACTTTCAAAAAGTTTAAAGAGCAGCATTATTACAAGAAACCATTTTCGGAAAATTTAACAACCAGATCTACTTTCCCAAAACCTAAAATACGGCAAGTTTATACAGTGGCGAATAATTTAAATTAAACTAAATTTGTGCAAAAATCATAGCTCACAGCAGAGCGGCTCTACAATGCGAGAATAGGCAAAATGAAATTTTAAACCTTGGCTAATGCAAGCCCTCAAGCACTCAAACCATTCCCAATTCAATCTAAGGTAATTTCCTCCCATAAGCCAAAATTAGCAGACTATACCAATCTTCATCGGAAAGGGTAATGTGCAAGCCGCCAAAACATGCCTTTAGGTTTTTAAGATTTGTGGTGCCTATAACTGGAATAATATGATACGGTAACGAAAATAACCAGGAAAGAACAATGGCATGTTTGGTGGTTTCGTGCTTTTCTGCAAGATTAGAAACCATTTTGTTAACAGCAGATGTGCCTTCATCAGTTTCTGGTAAATCGTTCAAAAACAAGCCTTTATCAAGAGCGCCCCAAGCTTGTATTTCTGTACCAGTAGGAAAATGATGGATTTTATTCCCGGTAGTAAGTGCATCACCATTGTAAGAATTATTAAAAAGCATTTCGTCTAAAATTAAATCTGCATGGCCAAGACTTAACTGTAGCTGTGTTGTATTACAAGGCACAAAACAAAATTCTTTCAACGTATTAAAATAACTGGCGCTAACATTTGAAATACCGAAATATTTAACCAATCCAGCATCGTACATCTCCTGAAAAGTACTGGCGAGTTCTTTGTAATGAGTTAAAGCGCTGGGTCTGTGCACAAAAAAGGTATCTAGGTATTCGCATTTCAAGTTTTGAAGCGAAAGTTTTAACTGCTCCCAAAGGTACTTTTTTGTGTTATTGTAGATATTTGAACCCAAGGGGCCAGCTCCAAGGAGAATTCCTGCTTTTGTTTGAATGTTTATTTTTTCTCTTAGAATTGAATGAACCTTCAAGACCTCGCCAAATACTTTTTCTGCTTTGCCGAAGGTGTAAATATCGGCATGATCGAAGGTGGTAATGCCACCAGAAATGGCTTCGAAAACCAAATTTTCTGCTTGCTCAATGTCTTTAGTAGTTATAGGATGATTATTCCATCCGCCACCCAATTGCATGCATCCGTAAATAAGTTTTCTGTTTTCAATCTGATTGTTTTCCATGGATGATGCCTGTTATATCTTTTTTAAAAAGTGGTATTTTACTAATCTTGTTTTGTGGTTCTACTTTTGGCTTCCTCAGTTAAGGCCATCGTCTTACTTCTGGTGATGGTTTTGATGTATTCAACTTTCCGAAATCTAAGGGCACTCCAGTTGTGGTCGATAGCTACTTGGCGAACTCCCTCAAATCCGAAATCACCCAAAACATTAAAACCAGTGTCTCTATTGAAATTGCATTTGTATTCCTTTGAAGTGCCTTTTGGGTAACAAAGCCAGAAGATGAAATCGCCTGTTCCTTTATTGTTGGCAATTGAGCCAAACTTTTCTATTTCTTCTAAAGTGGTTGGGAAAGCAATTATGAAATCAGTATGCTCCATTTCAGTTTCGTTTGTTAAAATTGAAGTATGTTCTTTCATTTTCGCTAATTCCGATTTAAAACTTGGCGGACTATTCAAAGCCAATACAGATTGATGTTGCTTAAAATTGAGCTTTTTAAAGAGTTCTGTCATCATGCAAAAAAATATAAACCAAAACTATGTATTTAGAAGGAGTTATTCGTGATTCCGGATCATGAATTTGCGAGAATGTTCTAATTTTTGATTTCGGTGTTAACATCCAAGCATAAACCTTAATTTTGCGCTGATGAAAAAAATAATTATTGCGATAGATGGGTACTCATCGTGCGGAAAGAGCACTTTGGCAAAAGCTTTAGCCAAAGAATTGGGATATGCTTATGTAGATTCTGGCGCCATGTACCGAGCAGTAACGCTTTATTTTTTGAATAACCATGTAAGTTTTATAAACAAAGCTGAAATAGAAAAAGCACTTGCAGAAATTGAGATTGAATTTAGGTACAATGCAGAAACACTTCAATCTGAAACCTACTTAAACAATGTATTGGTAGAGCAACAGATTAGAAGTATGGAGGTAAGCAGTATGGTTAGCGAGGTTTCAGCAATAAAGGAAGTTAGATATGCTATGGCTGCTTTGCAAAAAAGAGCAGGTTTAAATAGTGGAATTGTAATGGATGGTAGAGATATTGGAACCAATATTTTCCCCAATGCTGAGTTAAAAATCTTTATGACTGCAGAGCCAAATATTAGAGCTGAACGCCGTTGTTTAGAATTGGCTATGAAAGGTCAACCAGAAACATTGGCAAAAGTGAAAGAAAATTTATCGCACAGAGATTATATAGATACACATCGGGAGGAGAATCCTTTAGTTCAAGCAAACGATGCCATTGTATTAGATAACAGTAATTTACTGCCCGATGAGCAATTAGAAATAGCTCTTGGGTGGGCCTTAAGAGAGATTGAAGATCTAAATGTGTAATCATCTACAAGATTCTATCTGTTTGAGATTGTGGATAATACGTTTTACACAAATTTAAGGCAGCTGAAAGTGCATATTTTTTTAAGAAAAATGCATCTATTTTTAAACAACTTTAAAACAAAACTCTATATTTGCAACCCAATTACGGTGAGATGCCTGAGTGGCCGAAAGGAACAGTTTGCTAAACTGTCGTACTGGTAACGGTACCGAGGGTTCGAATCCCTCTCTCACCGCAATTTTTTAAAAGCATATCTAAAGGTTGTAAAAATCTTTTTCGGGGTGTAGCGCAGTCCGGTAGCGCACCTGGTTTGGGACCAGGGGGTCCCAAGTTCGAATCTTGGTACCCCGACAATGCTTTTAATGATTGCTCATCTTAGCAGATGATTTCGGGGTGTAGCGCAGTCCGGTAGCGCACCTGGTTTGGGACCAGGGGGTCCCAAGTTCGAATCTTGGTACCCCGACGAATAATAAAAGGGCGGCGGCTTAATCTGAAAAGGTTAGGCCGTTTGTGTTTTAATGGCGTTTCTGAATTTAATCCCTCCTGCAAATCCCTAAAGCAACGATTTTTTCGAAAGTCTTTTATTTTAAGAAATGAAGTAAGAAATGCTTTACAGAATCCTGTTTAAAAGGCTGAGCTTTACCCTGAAAATCAATCGGTGGATTTTATCGAGTGCAAACCGATACTGTTAAAAATATGTGAAATTTTGAAATTCTGTTTGGTGAGAAATCTTCTCACAATACCTTTGTTTAGAATTAGACTAAATAAATACATGATTAAAAAAATTTCTACCCTCGCTCTTTTAGTAATTATTAGCGTGGTAAGCAGCCAAGCTCAGTTTATAAAACAGCCCATAGCAAGTAATTTTAGCAGCACCTTATGGAAAGCTGCAACTCTTTCAGATGGCACACTCATAGCCGTTGGAAACACGGGAAGCATTTTTAAAAAAGACTCTTTGTGCGATATTTGGACGCCAGCCTTGCTACCAACAGGCGTAACTCAAGGCCTTCGTGATATTTCCATAACACCCAGCGGAAATATTTATGTATGCGGTACAAATGGCCGTTTACTAAGATCTTCAGATTTTGGATTAACTTATCAAAATGTGCCAACTGGGGTTACCATTGGCTTATTAGCCACGCATTTTATCAGCGATTCAGTTGGTTTCATCATGGGAGGCGGATCAGGTGGTAACCTTATCAGAAAAACTACAGATGCTGGCCAAACTTGGAACAATATTGGCACAAGCTTTTCCCATTCTCCATTTGCAGTTTCTTTTCCTACCGAAGATACGGGTTATGTAGTTGGAGTAGGTGGAATGATACTCAAGACCGTAGACGCAGGCAACACCTGGACTGTGATAAACGGGGGGTTAAATGGCCAACCAACTTTATCTGATGTTTCTTTTCTTACCGCTCAATATGGTTTTATTGCAGGCCAAGGTGGATTGTTATTGAGAACCTACAATGGTGGAAACACTTGGGATACGCTTC
>DAIRTB010000203.1:0-5071 GCA_036804105.1 Bacteroidota bacterium
TTTAAATATTCTTTCGAATTAAATGGAACTACAACATTAAGCTTGTAAATAACCGGACTTTCATTCGATAAGGCGGGTTTCCAGACTGCGATATTCAATAATCTTGAAGCTTCTTGGTTTATATTTTCAGAAACTCCGCCTAAAAGTGTTTGCTGTAAAATAAGGCCTTTTGTATCAATTAGCAATTCATACTCTACCTTTCCGTTTACTTTTTCTTGAAACTCTTTTTCTGGGTATACTAAATGTGTTTTAAGAAACTCCTTCCATGAATAGTTACCTCCAGCAAATTTTGGAGGTTCGAAAGTTAAGGTTTGACCAATAGCCACAGAACTCAATAGAACATTGAAAATAAAAACTAGCTTAAATAATTTACAGGCCATCGCTTCGAGTTTTTTTATGTTGAGAATGTTGGTAAAATACTAAACTATTTCGATAGTGCATGAGTATACTTCTCAATTATTTGAAAAATCATTTCTAGGATGATTAAAACTTTTAAGAGATTGTTTTATCTTCAACCAAATAAAATTAAGTGCAAGCGCCATATCTAGTTAAGACTATTTCCATTTTATTCATTTCCTTTATAATTATTGGGTCAGAATCATCAGCAAAAAAGCTAAAAGAATGCGGTGTTTTTGGTAATTATTCGCTAATTCCCCTAAAAAAAGAAGATAAAAATTTAAAAATAAAACCTTTTGCACAAAAAAGCTTAGGATTTAGATTTGGCATTATGAGCGAAAAAACCCTAGATCTTGGCATGTCGCCAGTTTCTTATGCAGGAATTGGCGGAAACTTTGGTTTTCTTATAGAAAGAAGAACCAACAACCTTGTTCAAATAAAATTATCTGGCAGTTTCGGAAAATTGAAACATCGGGAACACAAGGCATTTGCGCCTGGAACTGCGTTAACCTATCATTTTGATGGCTCTTTTTTAAAATTATACAAAATGAAGAAGGAAAAATGGAGCTTTTACGCAGGGTATCAAACAAGGGTTTTTGCTAATTTTAGAGAACATGAAAGGTACAGCAATTCTGCTTTCAATTATGATTTGATGATTGGCGGTGGCATTTCGGGCGCAGCTTTAAGTCCAGATTATAGGTTTTTATATAGAACCTTTCGATTTAGATACATTGGAGGTATGAACCTTATTGGGGCAGGATTAAGACCAGCCTTTGCTTTTTCATTTCCTGAGGGATTTGAGACTGTTGAGACACCAATTATAAAAGGAACGGCTAACAGCCTTAAATTAATTAGTTTTCACAATCATTTCTCTTACTGCCAGCAGATTTCAGTTGAATTGCCTTTTAGGAAAAATACAAATAGTGTTAGATTTTTCTACGATTTTGATTATTACCGATACAATTTTAACAACAACCTCAGATCTGGATATTCAGTTTTTGGGATTGATCTAATAATGAGTTTATGAGATACTTCCTACTACTTTTACTCTTTTGCTTAACAAGTTGTGAAAAATTACTTGTTGGCCCAGGTACCGAAAATAATCCGGAGCAAAATTTTGAAGTGCTTTGGAAAACCATAAACGATAAATACAGCTACTTTGAGCTTAAGCAGATTAACTGGGATTCTATATATACCGTTTATCGACCAAAAATAAATTCTGAAACAAAGGAGGTTGATTTATTTTTTACAATGTCTGATATGCTGTACACACTTAGAGATGGACATACCAATCTATTTTCTGGTTTCGATGTTTCTAGAAATTGGGAATGGTACTTAAACTACCCTATAAACTTTAATTATGATATTGTAGAGCGAAATTATTTAGGGCCAAATCATTTAAGAACAGGCCCATTGCAATGGATTATTATCGATTCGGTTGGTTATGTTTATTACGAAAGCTTCAGTTCAGATTTTTCAGCATCTCAGTTGGCATTTGTGCTCAGAAATTTTGAGAATTTTAAGGGAGTAATTATTGATGTGCGCCACAATGGTGGAGGCAGTACTTTAAACGCAGAACAACTAGCAGCGCCTTTCGTATCTGGAAAAACCTTAGTCGGTTACGACCAATTTAAAAATGGCCCAGGGGAAAAAGATTTTAGTGATCCCATTCCAAAATACATAGAACCAGCTGAATATAAATTCAATAAAAAAGTTGTAGTGCTTACAAATAGGAAGTGCTACAGTGCCACCAACGATTTCGTTCTGTTTATGAAGGCGGCTGGCGCTACTCTTCTGGGCGACACAACTGGCGGCGGCGGAGGTTTACCTGTAGATTACGAATTACCAAATGGATGGACATTCAGATTTTCGGCATCAAAAACATTAGATTTAGATTACAAAGAAATTGAACTGGGAATTGCACCAAATATTCTCTTAAATATACCACCGAGTGCAACGGCGCAAGGCAGAGACCCTTTTATAGAAGCTGCTATTGTTCTTTTTCCTTAAATGTGAGTTAATTATAGTGTTTAGAAAAATCTCAACACAAGATTAAGTTTCTTGAAGCCGATTGAGTTGGGTTTGAGTTGCTAAAATGGCCAACTTTTGCTTGTGTATTTTTACAATAACTTGATTTAATTGCATCCGTGCTTTGCGTTGTATTATTTGTAATGAAAGGGCTTCAATTGAATCTTCTGAAAAAAATACTTTTAATATCACTTGATCAGAAAATAATAATTGTAATTTCAGCTTTTCTCGCTTTTCAAGTAGCTTTTCTAATAGAATTTCGTGCGCATTTAGTTGCTTTTTCAATTGCTTTGCTGCTTTTTGAAAGAACTTTTGGGTGTCCAAATTTGGCTCGTCTTCGGTTAAGCCATCTAATTGCTCAATTGAGTTCTCGAAAGCTTGATTTATTTTAAACAAAACCTCTTGGCTTTTTACAGGCAATTTTCGATGCCCGCCTTCTGCCATAGCAAATTGACCTAGCGTACAGCCCAATAAATCTGCCATTTGGTTTCGAGTTAAACCCAGTTTAATACGTAGATGTTTAAAATTTTCCATTTCTATAAAGCTTTATCTTTTAAAAATCCTCAAGCGGCTAATCTTTCCAAAGATTTTTGTTAAAAGCAAAACGAAAAGTGTTACGATAAAATTGTTACGTTTTAAATCGTAACAAAAAAAGTGTAACATTTTTTAATGGGAATTTTGCCTTTGAAAATTTTTATCTCAGTCTTACAGCAGAAAACTTGAAAACGTAACCAAGGCGAATCTGATTGGCAATATGGTTTTGTATGCCGTAAGTGTAACCAATTAATAGGTCTCCTCTTTCTTTAATTTTTTGGTTGAAATCTATCCGCATAATTTGAGGGAAATCTCCAGTACCAAACCAACCTTTATACATTTGGTAAGCAATTGCCAATTCTGAAGCTTTACCTTTTAGTAAGGAAGCAGCCCCAAAAGTTAAAGCGTCGTTTTGTTGAGCAACGCCTGTTTGCCAAACAAAAAGCCCACCATTAATTAAGCCGCTTAAAGTTGTGGCGGAGTTTAAACTAAGAATTTCTTTTCTAATAGTAGCATCGAAAGTGTAGGCCATGGAGTTTGTATGCCTTGCGTTGGCGAGATTTTTTCCAGTAGCTGTTTTAAAACTAGCACCCAAATCTAGATCTAGCTTGTGTTTTTTTTGGTTGAGGATTAAAACCGTGCTATTAATATAAAGGTCGCCAGTTGAAAAACCGGTTAACGCTTCATTTCTAGCTTTTCTTTCATCTCTAATGGATGCTTGATGAAAATAATACTCCATTGGTCTATAAACCAGGTTGATTCTAAAAAGCCTGCTAAATGGTAAACTAATGTCTAAATACGGATTTAGCGTGTATTCTGAGTTTGAGAAATGCGCTTCTCCAAAGGCTTTGATTTGGATGTTTTGATAATCGAAATCTCGCAAGTACGGAATTGGCAAGGCATTTGGCCCCATAAAACCCGGGGTTTTTATAATGTAGTGTTCCCAAGCACTTTTTTGATCCCATTTAGAAATTCTATTCCAATTATCGAATTCTGAAGGCGATTGACCGTAACTCTTGTAATTACTAAAAGAAAAAACGAATAGGAATACTAGCGAATATTTCATCAGCCCAAATAAACAAAAAAGGCTGCAATTTGCAGCCCTTTATTTTAAAACGAAAACTAGATGTGATTCTAGTAACGGTACATATCAGATTTGAATGGCCCATTTGCGTTAACGCCAATGTATGCACACTGCTCATCTGTAAGTTCTTCTAACTCAACACCAATTTTAGCAAGGTGTAAGTAAGCAACTTTTTCGTCTAAATGTTTAGGCAAAACGTACACTTTATTCTCGTAGTTAGCTGTGTTGGTCCACAATTCTAATTGAGCCAAAGTTTGGTTGGTAAACGAGTTAGACATTACGAATGATGGGTGGCCGGTAGCGCAACCAAGGTTTACTAAACGCCCTTCGGCTAAAAGAATAATTTCTTTTCCATTTACATTATAAACATCAACTTGTGGTTTAACGGTGTATTTGGTGTTTCCGAATGTTTTGTTTAAGTAAGCAACGTCTATTTCGTTGTCGAAGTGACCGATGTTACAAACGATGGTTTTATCGTTCATCATTTCGAAATGCTTTCCAACAATAATGTTTTTATTTCCCGTAGCTGTAACGATTATTTGAGCTTTAGGAATTGCGGTAGTCATTTTAAGTACTTGGAAACCGTCCATTGCAGCTTGAAGTGCACAAATTGGATCGATTTCAGTTACAATAACTCTTGCACCAGCACCACGAAGCGATTCGGCAGTTCCTTTACCAACATCGCCGTAACCAGCAACAATTGCAACTTTTCCAGCCATCATAATATCAGTTGCACGTCTAATTGCATCAACTGCAGATTCTTTACAACCGTATTTGTTGTCGAACTTAGATTTTGTAACTGAATCGTTGATGTTGATTGCAGGTAAAGCAAGCGTACCATTTTTCATTCTATCGTACAAACGAAGTACACCAGTGGTAGTTTCTTCAGAAATACCTCTGATACCTGCTACTAATTCTGGGTAACGATCTAGAACCATATTGGTTAAATCTCCGCCATCATCTAAAATCATATTTAAAGGCTGCCCACCTTCGAATGCAAAAAGCGTTTGCTCAATACACCAATCGAAT
>DAIRTB010000204.1:0-5049 GCA_036804105.1 Bacteroidota bacterium
TCGCCCAGGATGCCCAACCCCAAATGTGCGAATACCTAGAAAAGTAGTAGCTGGCATTTCCTCTTACTTTTCCGTTCTGGAAATTATTGCCTGTAATGTGCATAATGCGCTGATCGTGCGCATATAACTCCAGCATTTCGGCACAGAAAGAAAAGAAATCTGGGTCTGGTAGACAATCGTCTTCTAAGATTATTCCAGCTGGAACTTGATTGAAAAACCAAGTAATTCCACCTGAAACTGCTTTTCGGCAACCTAGGTTTTCAGCGCTAAAGTTGGTATGAAGTTCGCAATCCCAATCAATGTTATCCGTAATTATAGCACGAGTAACGGCACAAGTATCGCTTTCGCCAGCTTTGTTAGCACGAGCTCCATCGGCAGAAACAAAAAGTTTCTTTGGTTTCAGAGCCTTAATGCTTTCAAAAACCCGAGCTGTGGTATCAGGTCTATTGAAGATTAAGAACAAAATTGGGGTATCGAAACCAGACATATTTTGAGATCTAAACTTTTGGTGGGAGCAAAGTTACAAGAATACCGTGTTGAAGATTAAACAGATTGGCCTTAAGCCATTTTTCTTTCGTTCTTAATAACAGTCCAAGCAGAATTCAACTTCTTAATCCGCTCTTCGGCATCCTTTCGTACATCTTCACCGAGATGAGAAACCTTATCTGGATGATATTTAAGCGCCATTCTGCGATAAGCTTTTTTCAATTCATCGTCGGTAGCTGTAGTTTCAACTTCCAAAACCTGATAAGCCCAACCGGTTTCTTGAATAAACATGGCTTTTATAGACAAGTAATCTGGCTCTGAAATATTACACCAAGCTGCGGCTTGTGCCAGCATGTTTAATTCAGATTCTGAAATTTCTCCATCTGCATTGGCAAGTCCGAAGAGTAAATGGAAAAGCTCTCTTCTAGAATTGGCATCCATGTAAGCGCCAATTTGCATACATACATGCTGCAAATCAATTTCTTGCTTTTGGATATCCCTGAGTAACAGCAACATTTCTTGCGCTTTCTCTTCACCGAAATTGTGCAGTAATTGGCGTTTAACAAAGTCTAATTCACCTTTTACAACTCTGCCATCGGCTTTCATAACTGCGGCAATGAGTACTAAGAAGGCTACAGTAAAATCCCCAGGAGAGGTAAATCCTCTTGGGCGACTAGATTGTCTGCTATCCTGATTGATTACATTGGTTTCAGGGGCATTATCAACCATATTACCAATTATAAAACCGATAATTCCGCCGATGGGGCCGCTTAGTGTCCAACCCAATCCACCTGCAAGCCATTTCCAATATTTTGCCATGGATGCAAAACTACTATTTTACAAGAACAGTTTAAAACATGGTTAAAATTACACAAGCATCAAGAACCAATTCCCTTCATTTTCCTGCAACTTATTCTGCGTTTTGCTTGCTAAGGCCAAGCGCCTTTCAAGGTAGCCAAGAATCAACCAAGAAAAGTATTCGAATTTCTACTTTTCAGAGTTAAAGAAAGAATTTTTTCAGTAAAAACCTTGATTAAACCAATAAATGCTAATATTGTTCTGAAATTAAAAGGTTGTAGAGTTTCGATACAATATCAGATCGAAGTCTCTTATCACATTACTTTGAAATTAGCTAAATGAACAGATATTTACTTTCAGAATTAACACCACAAAAGACTCAAGCTTTGTTGCAGGGTGCAATTGCGCCAAGACCCGTTTGCTTTGCAAGCACCGTAGATAAAGCTGGAAATGTGAATCTTAGTCCTTATAGTTTTTTCAATATTTTCAGCAGCAATCCGCCAATAGTAATCTTTTCTCCTGCAAGAAGGGTAAGAGACAATACCACCAAACATACTCTTGAAAACGTTTTAGAAACCTTGGAAGTGGTAATTAATTTAGTTAGTTACGATATGGTTCAGCAAACCTCTTTGGCAAGCACTGAGTATCCAAAAGGCACAAACGAGTTTATTAAATCAGGTTTTACCATGGAACCATCGGAGTTGGTAAAAGCACCCAGAGTAAAAGAAGCACCCGTTCAGTTAGAATGTAAAGTGTTGCAAGTAATTCCACTTGGTACTGAAGGCGGCGCTGGAAATTTAGTTTTGGCGGAAGTGATGTTAGTGCACGCTCACGAAGACATTTTCGATGAAAACGGCATTATCGATCCACACAAAATAGATTTGATTTCAAGACTTGGGGGCGATTGGTATTCTCGCTCAAAAGAGGGTCTTTTCAAAGTGGCGAAACCATTGCAAACAATGGGAATTGGAGTTGATTCAATTCCAGATAGCATCAAACTAAGCGAAGTATTAACTGGGAACGATTTAGGTATTCTTGGCAATGTAGAGCATTTACCAGATGAAGCAATGCAGACCGCAATTCTTGAAAATCCAGAAATTGAAGAGCTTTTTGTTCGGTACAGCAATCATGAAGAATCGCTTGTTTTTCAGGTGCATAAACGAGCGCAGGAAATGCTTCATAAGGGAGAAATAGAAAATGCATGGGCATTATTACTAGCCTCAGAAAATAGAATTTAAAACCAAAAAACAATATTATGCATCTAGATTTAAGCGGAAAAAGAGCCTTAGTATGCGGCAGCACAAAGGGAATTGGCAAAGCATCGGCAATGGTGTTGGCCAATATGGGCGCAAGCATTACCCTTTTAGCAAGAAACGAAAATGCCTTGATGGATTTACTAGAGCAACTTCCAGAATCTGCTGTGGCTACGCATCATTATTTAGTTGCCGATTTCTCCGATCTAAATCAACTTCAAGAAGCTTTAAATAATTACCAAGAACCTATTCATATTCTGGTTAACAATACAGGTGGACCAGCCGCAGGGCCGATATTAAATGCAGAAGCATCCGCATTTTTGCAAGCGTTCAATAGCCATTTATTGGCCAATCATTTACTTGCACAAAAAGTAATTCCGGGCATGAAAGAAGCGGGTTTCGGTAGAATTATCAACATTATTTCCACTTCCGTTAAGCAGCCTTTGCCGGGTTTAGGTGTTTCTAATACCATTAGAGCGGCAGTTGCCAATTGGTCTAAAACCCTTGCAGCCGAAGTTGCGCCTTTCGGAATTACCGTAAACAATGTATTGCCAGGTGCAACAGCAACCGAAAGATTGAGCGAGATTATCAACAACAAAAGCACCAAGTTAGGCAAAACCACAGAAGCTGTTTCAGAAGAAATGGTTCATGAAATTCCGATGGGTAGATTTGCCCAAGCTGAAGAAATTGCAAATGCTGTTGGATTTCTTGCGAGCAAAGCAGCATCTTACATTACGGGCATTAATCTGCCAGTAGATGGTGGAAGAACTGGGTGTTTGTAGAGGGAGGAGCTTTCAAAAGCAATTAATCAATGATTGAAAATATAATACTCAACAATAATCAAAGGTATATCCTTGTTTGATTCTTATCTTTAGAAAAATTTGAAAACAACCACCATGGAGAACACAATGCTTATTCAAGTAACTAACTCTAAAGTAATTAAATTGCTTCATGATTTGGAAGACTTAAATTTAATAAAAGTGATTAAACAGAATTTTAATTCTCCTAAAACCAAACTTTCTGATAAATTCAGAGGTGTTTTTACCAAAGAGGATGCAAAAAGTTTTAATGACCATACAGAACAAATGCGAAAAGAGTGGGACAATACCTAATTGATAATAATGCGATATCGAATTTCTTTTCTGATCTTCTATCTGATAAAGGAATGAGTTTAATGGCTGAGGTATTAGATCAAACGCCAACTATTTCTGTAATTACTGAAATAGAGGCGTTGTCTTGGGTAAGTACTGATAAAAATAAAGAACTCATCGTAAAAGAGTTTATACAGCTATCTAATGTAATAGCACTCACTCAAGATATAGTTGACCAAAGTATAAAAGTAAAAAGGAGCAGAAAGATAAAAACTCCTGATGCAATTATTGCTTCAACTGCAATTGTTTATAATTTGACTCTCATTTCGAGTGACAGTGACTTTAGTAATATCCCAGGGTTACTAGTAATCGATCCAACCAATCTCTAACTGTGCACTTTCGCTTTAGCTAATCATCCCCAAAACCCAAAAAAAGTGCCGTAAACTTCTGCTTACGGCGCTTTTATTATAATAACTGAAATTCTACTCTTCCATTTTGAAATCATTCAAAAAGGCAGTAGTAAAGTTACCCGCAACAAAGTCTGGGTTCCGCATCATCTGCATATGAAATGGAATGGTGGTTTTTATGCCCTCAATTACAAACTCACTTAAAGCACGATCCATAGTTGCAATGGCTTCTCTTCTAGTTTGCGCAACTGTAATCAGTTTGGCAATCATAGAATCGTAGTATGGTGGAATAACGTAACCATCGTAAATGTGGGTATCAACTCTTACACCATGCCCACCTGGAATATGTAATGTGGTTATCTTGCCAGGACTAGGTCTGAAATCGTTGTAAGGATCTTCTGCATTAATTCTGCACTCAATGGCGTGCATGTGCGGAAAATAAGATTTTCCAGAAATTGGAATTCCAGCGGCAACTTTAATCTGCTCCTTAATTAAATCGTAATCTATCACTTCTTCCGTTACCGGATGCTCTACCTGAATACGTGTGTTCATCTCCATAAAGTAGAAATTTCGGTGCTTATCAACCAAAAATTCTATGGTTCCTGCGCCTTCGTAATTTACCGCTAAAGCGCCTTTAATGGAAGCTTCACCCATGCGCTCACGAAGTTCGTCGGTCATAAATGGAGAAGGCGATTCTTCGATTAATTTTTGGTGTCTACGTTGAATAGAGCAATCTCTTTCAGATAAATGGCAAGCCTTACCGAACTGATCTCCAACCACTTGAATTTCAATGTGTCTTGGCTCTTCAATGTATTTTTCCATGTAGATGCCATGGTTATTAAAAGAAGCTTTGGCTTCTTGACGAGCAGAATCCCACATTTTCTCGAAATCTTCGTCTTTCCAGATAATACGCATTCCTTTTCCACCACCGCCTGCAGTTGCTTTGATGATTACGGGATACCCAATTTCTTTGGCAATTTGCTTACCTTCTTCGAAAGAGGCAATTAGACCATC
>DAIRTB010000205.1:0-5047 GCA_036804105.1 Bacteroidota bacterium
GAAACAATCCTGGAGGACCTGGATTTGTAGGAGGCTTTGTAAGTCATGGGGCAAATAGAACAACGGGTGATGCTTTAAAAGACCATTCAGTTATAATTACCAATACCCAAGGAGCTGCCGTTTCACATGCCTTAACCAATGTTAATAGAAGATTTGAATGGCCAAGCTTGCCATACGGTAGTTACTATGTATGGGTTGAAGTACCCGGAAAACCATCGGTTCAAGCGCTTGTTACCTTAAATGCAAACACACCTTCAGTTGATAGCTTACTGTTTGAAGTGGGTAGCTCTGGTATTACCTTGTTTGTGAATCAAAAGAACACCATTAAAGATTTGAAATTATTCCCTAACCCGGTTCAAAATCAAATCCAAATTAGTTTCGATTGCACCGGAATGAGATCTGCAAACTATCAAATAATTAACAGTACTGGCCAAATTGTAGATAGCAAAGAATTGAATCTTAACAATGGTTGCGCAAACAATTTCCAAGTAGATGTTAACCAATTGGCCAAAGGCTTGTACTTTTTAAAGTTGAATGCAGATGAAAAAACTGGAAGCTTAAAATTTATTAAGCAATAAATTTAAATAACTCACACCAAACAAAAAGAGGCTGCCTTCATTAGGCAGCCTCTTTTTGTTTAATAGAATAATTAATAACAAATTAACAACGTTACTCCAGAAATTAATAAAAATAGTTTTTTTCAAAAAAAAATAAAATTATACCCAACCTTGAGGGTATTTTCTGCGTGATGTAGATAATTAACACAATTATGAAAAAGTTACATTTTACCCTCATGTTGTTTTTTGCCTCACTAATGGCAATGGCACAATCCGTTACTATTCAAGGAATAGTAAGCTCTCCCGCAGGTCCAGTTGCAAACCAAGTTGTTGTAGTACGCTACGATAGCTTAACCGTTGCTCCAGGATTCTTGATCGATTCAGTTGTAACCAATGCAAATGGGTTTTACACAATTACAAACATTCCTGCTACAACCAACCCTTTTATCGTTGCCGAAGTTTCAACTTTTGCTTGCGGAGTTAATGTATCAAACATTTTATTTACTTCCAACGCAAACGTTACTTTAACATCAGATCTAAGTGTTTGTTCAACAACTGGCTGTTTTGCTTTCTTCTCTAGTGCACCAGTGCCAAATACACCGAATACATTTCAGTTTACCTCTGGAGCTACACCTGCCAATTTAAACCATACTTGGGATTTTGGCGACAGTACAACTTCTACTGCTGTTAATCCAGTAAAAACTTACACAAGCAATGGTGTTTATTTTGTTCACTTAATTGTTAGTAATGCTGCTGGTACCTGTATAGACACATTCGTTAGTCAGGTAAATGTAGGAGCATCAGTTAGTTGCCAAGCAGACTTCAATTACAACGTTAGTACAACTAACCCACTTTCTGTTAGTTTTACAAATACTTCTACCGCAGCTGCAAACGCAACCTACACTTGGAGTTTTGGAGATGGTACAACAGCAACGGGCTTAAATCAAACAAAAGTATTTTCAAATCCAGGATTTTATTTTGTTTGCTTAACTATTCAATCAGGATCATGTGTTGATCAAATATGCCAAGGTGTTTCAGTTGGCTCTGGTGTTGTAAATGTAGTAGCAGGTTTTGTATTACTTGATACAAACAACATACAGATATCGCATCCATTCGAGGTGTTCTTAATTGAATACGATTCTATTGCAGGTACATTAACCCCAGTAGATACATTCTATAGTTCTGCAAATACTAGCCCAACTAGCGAATTCTTTAGTTTCTCTAACATTAATGCGGGAGTTTATTTTGTAAAAGCAGCACTTAGACCTAACCACCCTCAATTTGCTAATTTTATGCCAACCTATAGTGGCCAAACCCTAACCTGGAATTCTGCAGATATGGTAATTGCTTCTAACTCTACCGGTGGAGTTACATTGACAGTAATCAATTTAATTCCTGGAATTAACCCTGGAGGTCCAGCTTTTGTAGGTGGATTTGTAAGTCAAGGTGCTAATAGAACAACAGGACAAGGATTAAAAGATTATTCAGTCGTAATTATCAACAATCAAGGCGAGCCAGTAGCTCATGCATTAACCGATATAGACGGTAAATTTGAATGGCCGAGCCTTCCATTTGGTAGCTACCAAGTGTTTGTGGAAGTTCCTGGTAAACCTTCGGTTATGGCAAATGTGGTATTAAATTCAAACAACACAATTGTTGACAACCTACAATTTGAAGTAAACAGTTCAAATATCACTTTATTTACAAATAAAAACAACACGATTAAGGATTTGAAATTGTTTCCTAACCCGGCTCAGAATCAACTCTTCATAAGTTTCGATTGTGAAGGAACAAAAGCTGCTGCTTACCAGATTGTTAATAACAAAGGTCAAGTTGTTGCCAACCAGTCCATCAATTTAAACAATGGTTGCAACACAAATTTTGAAGTAAATATTGAGCAACTTACTAGTGGCCTTTATTTCTTAAGAATATCAGCTGATGAAAAAGTTGGAAATATAAAATTCATTAAACAGTAAGTAAGTATAATTTGAATTTTAGGGGCATCCTTACCTTTTGGTAAGGATGCTTTTTCAGTTTTTAATTAACCTTAAAAAGAAGACAAAAAACTCAAAAACAAAAACTTGTACTTTTATAAAAAAATTATTTAAACACCCAACCTTTAGGTTAAACCCTTCGTAATAGAAATAAAAAGCGCCAAAATGAAAACGTTACAATTTTCCCTCTTGTTTTTCTTTATCTCACTAATGGCAATGGCCCAAACCGTTACTATTCAAGGTATAGTAAGTTCTCCTTCAGGGCCAGTTGCAAACCAAGTTGTTGTAGTGCGCTACGATAGCTTAAGTGTTGCGCCTGGATTTTTGATAGACTCTGCAGTAACGGACACAAATGGCTTTTACACGATTACGAACACATTAACCACAAACTTTCCTTTAATTCTTGCTGAGGTTTCCGCATTTGCTTGCGGGGTTAATGTATCAACCCTAATAATTACGCCCACAGCAAATGTTACCCTAACAGAAAACCTGAGCGTGTGCCAAAATGTGGGCTGTTTTGCTTTTTTCTCAAATGCACCAGTGCCTAATGCCACAAACACGTTTCAGTTTACATCAGGTTCTACCCCTGCCAATTTAAACCATTCTTGGGATTTTGGTGATGGCACCAGTTCTACAGCTGTTAATCCTGTAAAAACCTATACAAATAATGGCATCTATTTTGTTTATTTAACCGTTAGCAATGCCGCTGGTACCTGCATAGACACCTTTGTTAATCAAGTTAATGTTGGAGCTACAGTTAATTGTTTAGCAGACTTTAACTACAATTTTAGTGCCACAAACCCACTTTCTGTTAGCTTCATAAATACCTCTACAGCGGCTGCAAATGCAAGCTACACTTGGGATTTTGGTGATGGTACCACTGCTACCGGCTTAAATCAAACTAAAGTATTTTCTAATCCAGGATTTTACTTTGTTTGCTTAACTGTTCAATCTGGGGCTTGTATAGATCAACTATGTCAAGGTGTAACTGTCGGCTCAAGTATAATAAATACGATAGCAGGTTTTGTAACTATCGATTCAAACCAAATTCAATTAGCCCACCCATTTGAGGTTTTCTTAATACAATACAATTCAACTATGGGGACACTTACACCAGTAGATACTTTTTATAGTTCAGCAAGCACAAGCCCTACAAGCGAGCTCTTTAACTTCTCAAATATTCCAGCTGGGAACTACCTAATTAAAGCAGCTCTAAGACCAAACCATCCCGAATTTGCCAATTTTTTACCAACCTATGCAGGTGAAACTTTAACATGGAGCTCTGCACTAACCATAATTGCGAATAATTCGGTTACCATTATAGATGTTCCTTTATTATCAGGTAACAATCCAGGCGGTCCAGCATTTGTTGGAGGATTTGTTACTCAAGGTGCTAACAGAACAACTGGACAAGGTTTAAAAGATCATTCTGTAATCATTATAAACGATCAAAATGAACCAGTAGCACATGCTTTAAGCGATGTAGACGGTAAATTTGAATGGCCAAGCCTTCCATTTGGTAGCTATCAAGTTTGGGTTGAAGTAGCCGGAAAACCATCTGCACAGGCGTCAATAACACTAAATAGCAGTAACCCTACAATTAGTAACCTACAATTTGAGGTAAATAGTACAGATATCACCTTATTTACAAATAAGAACAACATCATTAAAGATTTGAAATTGTATCCAAATCCTGCTCAAAATCAATTTTTCTTAAGTTTCGATTGCAATGGAATGAAATCTGCCACATATCAAATTATCAACAACAAGGGTCAGGTTGTTGCCAACAAAGCCATTGATTTAAATTATGGTTGCAGCACAGATTTTGAAATTAATATTGAGCAATTAACTAGCGGCCTGTATTTTCTTAAAGTCAATGCGGATGAAAAAACTGGAAATATTAAATTTATAAAATACTAAATTAAAATTATTGTATCTCAGATCTCAAAATAAAACTGATGTTGTAATTTAAAATAATGATTAGCGAAGATCTTAAGCAACGTTGTATAAAAAACAATCAAAAAGCACATTACGAGCTATACAAAATGCTCTATACAGTGTTAATGGGAACTGCTATGCGCTACACAAAACAAAAACCCGACGCTGAGGATCTATTTAACAGAGCTTTTCTTAAAATTTTAGATAACTTAGATAAAATTCCAGAAAATGTTGTGTTTGAAGCTTGGTGCAAAAGAATATTAATTAATCTTGGAATAGACGATTTTAGAAAACAACAAAAAGAAAACGATTGGCTTAAATTTGATGGTGATATAGTTATTGATGCCCAAACTCAACCTGCAGCAAATCTAGAAGCTGAAGACTTAAGAAAACTTCTGCATCTATTACCAAATGCTACCCAGAAAGTGTTTAACCTCTTCGCTATAGACGGTTACTCACATGCCGAGATAAGCACCCAATTGGGCATTAGCGAAGGAACATCTAAATGGCACCTTTCAAAGGCCAGAGAACAACTTAAAAAATTAATTACCAATTTGT
>DAIRTB010000206.1:0-5045 GCA_036804105.1 Bacteroidota bacterium
ATCAAGTATCAAACATCAAACATCAAGCATCAAGCATCAAGCATCAAGCATCATCTGTCGCATTTTGTGAACAACTCTTTAAAATTGGTGGAAAACTAAAATTCTGAGAAATGCTTAAAATGTGGCTCAGATGCCATTAGAAACCTTTTACTTAATATAGGCAATACACTGCGTTTTTATTTAATTCATAATTGCTTAACAATAGACTACTTAAAGAATAAAAAAGCGTTGTGAATAACTACACTTTGATGTGGATAATATGCGCTTGCATTAACCCGCTTTCCTCGGCATTTTTGTAAAGAACAAGAGACCAATTAAATCTCTGATAGCCGGAACCACCGGCTATTGGCATCTTATAAAATTATTAAACGTAAAAAAGGCATGAGTTTCATCGAACCAATTTTAAAAGAAAACAACGACCGGTTTGTTTTATTTCCCATTAAACACCCCGATATCTGGAAAATGTATAAACATACTGAGGCAAGTTTTTGGACTGCCGAGGAAATAGACCTTTTTCAAGATCTTAAAGATTGGAACGAAAAATTAAACGAAGACGAAAAGCATTTTATTAAAAACGTACTGGCATTCTTCGCAGCAAGCGACGGCATTGTAAACGAAAACCTTGCTGTAAATTTTTTGCAAGAAGTTCAATATCCAGAGGCTCGTTGCTTTTATGGTTTCCAAATCATGATGGAAAATATCCATTCTGAAACCTACTCTTTACTAATTGATACCTATATTAAAGACCCAACCGAGAAAGATCATCTATTAAAAGCAATAGAAACCCTTCCATCTGTAAAGAAAAAAGCAGAATGGGCTTTAAGATGGATTGGCAAAGGAACATTTGCAGAAAGATTAATTGCATTTGCAGCTGTTGAAGGCATTTTCTTCTCAGGCAGTTTCTGCTCAATTTTCTGGTTGAAGAAACGTGGTTTAATGCCAGGATTAAGCTTCTCGAACGAATTAATTTCAAGAGACGAAGGTTCACACTGCGATTTTGCATGCTTGTTGTACACAGAACACTTGGAGCAAAAACTTGATCCACAGGTGGTAAAGGACATCATCATCAACGCAGTAGAAATAGAGAAAGAATTCGTAACAGATTCGCTACCAGTTAAATTGATTGGTATGAACTCAGACCTGATGTGTCAATACATCGAATACGTTGCAGATCGTTTGTTAAATGCTTTAGGGGTAGAAAAGATTTTCAATGCCACCAACCCATTCGATTTTATGGAGCTTATCTCGCTTGAAGGAAAAACCAATTTCTTTGAGAAACGAGTAGGCGATTACCAAAAATCTGGTGTTTCTAACACCGAAACCAAAGTAGATTACGATTTCACCCTAAACGAAGATTTTTAAACTTAAACCAATATAAGAAACCTATGTATGTTATAAAAAGAGACGGTCGGAGAGAAGCCGTAAAATTCGATAAAATTACCAGCAGAATTGAGAAGCTATGCTACAATTTCAGTACAGAGTTCATTCAACCTGCCGAAGTTGCCAAAAAAGTAATTAACGGCATTTACGATGGCATTACTACCGTAGAATTAGACAACTTAGCCGCAGAAACCGCCGCATCGTTAACTACTAAGCACCCAGATTATGCTATTCTAGCTGCTCGTATTGCAGTATCTAATTTGCATAAGGAAACCAAGAAATCGTTTTCAGAAACCATTTCAGATTTATATCATTACAAAGATCCAAAAACTGGTCAGAATGCTTCGCTTATTGCTGATGATGTAATGGAAATCATCGTTGAAAATGCAGAAGAATTAGATTCAGCCATCATTTACTCAAGAGATTTCGAGTACGATTACTTCGGTTTCAAAACCTTAGAGCGTTCGTATCTTCTAAAATTGAACGATAAAGTGGTTGAAAGACCTCAACACATGTTGATGCGTGTGGCGGTTGGTATCCACAAAAATGATATTGCAAAGGCAATCCATACCTACGATTTAATGTCGGAACGTTGGTTTACCCATGCAACGCCTACACTTTTCAATGCTGGAACACCGAAGCCACAAATGTCGAGCTGTTTCTTGCTTCAAATGAAAGACGACAGTATTGAAGGTATTTATGATACCTTGAAGCAATGCGCCAAGATTTCGCAGTCTGCTGGTGGAATTGGCTTGAGTATCCACAATATCAGAGCAACAGGTTCTTACATTAAAGGAACCAATGGAACCTCAAATGGTATTGTGCCGATGTTGAGGGTTTTCAACGATACCGCTCGCTATGTTGACCAAGGTGGTGGAAAAAGAAAAGGTTCTTTCGCCATGTATTTGGAACCTTGGCACGCAGATATTTTCGACTTCTTGGAGTTGAAAAAGAATCACGGAAAAGAAGAATTACGTGCAAGAGATTTGTTCTATGCGCTTTGGGTGCCAGATTTGTTTATGAAAAGAGTGGAAGAAAAAGGCCAATGGTCCTTGTTTTGTCCGCACGAAGCTCCAGGTCTTTACGATACCTACGGCGATGATTTCGATCGTTTGTACACCCAATACGAAAAAGAAGGAAAGGCAAGAAAAACCATCAAAGCACAAGATTTATGGTTTGCAATTCTAGATTCTCAGATCGAAACTGGGACGCCGTACATGTTGTATAAGGATGCAGCTAACATCAAATCGAATCAGAAAAACTTAGGAACTATCCGCTCATCCAACCTTTGTACTGAGATTATTGAGTACACAGGTCCAGACGAAGTAGCGGTTTGTAACTTGGCTTCCATCGCTTTACCACGCTTTGTGAAAGAGGATAAAAGCTTCGATTTCGAGAAATTATACAACATTACGTACACCATTACCGAGAATTTGAATAAGGTAATTGATGTAAACTACTACCCTGTAATTGAGGCAGAAAACTCGAACATGCGCCACAGACCCATTGGTATTGGGGTTCAAGGTTTGGCTGATGCATTTATTATGATGCGTTTCCCATTCGAATCGGAAGAGGCACGCAGATTGAACCAAGATATTTTCGAAACCATTTATTTCGCAGCTATGACGGCATCGAAAGACTTGGCGAAAAAAGATGGTGCATATGCAACTTACGAAGGTTCTCCAGTTTCGAAAGGCATTTTCCAATACGATTTCTGGGATGTAATTCCAAGCAACCGTTGGAATTGGGAAAACCTGAAAGCAGAAGTGAAGCAACATGGTGTAAGAAACTCTTTATTGTTAGCGCCGATGCCAACTGCATCAACCTCACAAATTTTGGGTAATAACGAGTGTTTCGAACCATACACAAGTAATATTTACTCCAGAAGAGTACTTTCTGGCGAGTTTGCAGTAGTGAACAAACACTTATTGCGAGACTTAATCGAGCTTAACCTTTGGAACGATAAGATGAAAAACCTCATCATCGAGAAAAATGGATCGATTGCAGAGATAAAAGACATTCCAGAGCCTGTAAAAGAATTGTACAAAACGGTTTGGGAGATCAAGCAGAAAACCATCATCGATTTAGCAGCTGATAGAGGTGCATTTATTTGCCAAAGCCAGAGTATGAACATCTTTATGGAGAATGTAAACTACGGCAAATTATCGTCTATGCATTTTTACGCTTGGAAAAAAGGTTTAAAAACCGGTTTGTACTACTTAAGAACCAAAGCAGCCACCAAGGCAATCCAGTTTACCGTAGAGAAACAAGCAGAAGCCCAACTTCAACCATTGGTAAACAAGGAAGAAGCGAGTGCTCAGATTGCTTGCAGCATAGATAACCCAGAGAATTGCGATTCTTGCGGATCATAGAATTGCTTCAAGCCAAATTTCAGTAAACATTCGAAAAGCTGCTTAGGAAACTAAGCAGCTTTTTTGGTGTTGGGGGGATTTTTGGTAGATTTGGTGGATAAATAAAAATGAAAATTTTAGATTATCTCTATTATCGCTTATACTGCTTAGCTGAAAAAACAAATGCAAATGATATAGCAGAGTATGCTGCAAGTTTATGGTTTGTAGGATTGCTAGGTTTGAATATTATTGTTATTGTTGGAAATCTAGGTTTTAACCCACTAAACCAAATATCCTCCAAACGATACGCTTTGATCTTGTTTATTCCTCTAATGACTTTGATGTATTTTCTATTTTTTAAAGGGGAAGCGTTACTTATCGGTAATTGAAAAGTTCTCTACAGAACCAGACCATAAACGAGTTACAGGTCGCTTTGTGATTATTGGATATATTGTTGCTTCAATTTTAGCAGTCATAATCTTTTGATAAATATTAAATTCGGTTAAGATTTGCAAACCTACAACTTCTCAATAATCGCCTCGATCTCCTTGTTAGATGGGTTGTATAAATGCGCTTTCTGATAATACTGCTTAGCTTCTACCAATTTGCCACGAGCCAACATGGTTTGGGCCATCAATAAATTAGAATCGTAATCGAATGGGTAGAGGCGCAAAACTTTATCTAGGTGCTCTGCTGCTTTAGCATAATCTTTACGGTAAAAGTAAGCCAAGCCGATCCAATAATTGGTGGCGCTGTGGTTGGGATCGAGCAACAAAATTTCTTGGTAAACCTTTAAAACCTCATCGTAATTTTCTGTGGCGCTTAAAGATTTCACCAAAGCAACTCTAGCTTCGATTGAGGTCTTTTGCAAAGTCAGCGCTGTTTTGTAAGAAGCTATTGATTTTGCATAATTCGTTTGCATGTAATACAAGTACCCTAATCTGTAATGCGTTTCGTAAGATTTAGTGGTTAGGCTTTCCATCTCTTTTGCAGCGCTCACGTAATTTCCTGCCGTTTCGAAACTGTACGATTTTGAGAAAGCTGCAGCCGTTGCAGTATGATCTTGCGCTTGAAGCTGCCCAAAAATCATCATTAAGAGAAAGAAAGAAAGAATGGTTTTCATGGTTTTATAGCGTAATTGAATTTTAAAAAGATTGCTTGGTATTGAAGGGTTTCGTTGTACAAATTATCGGTTCCAGATTCTGTAAACCAGGTAAGCTCAAGCGAATTCCCCTTTTTGAAAATGTGCTGAACAGACAACAAATATCGCTCCGACTGCGTGTTGAAGTTGTTTATAAAAACCCCAACCGATGG
>DAIRTB010000207.1:0-5030 GCA_036804105.1 Bacteroidota bacterium
GCAACTTGTGGATTTGGCGTATCAATTAACCAGTTAGGAGCAATATGAGCAGTTGCTTTCAAGAAATGTGCGGCAGTTTGATTTAAAACTTGTCCTTTAAAAGGAATGGTTCTTGGCAGAATTACATCGAAAGCAGAAATACGATCTGATGCAATCATTACCAGAATATCGCCTTCAATTTCGTAAACATCCCGCACTTTGCCATGATAAAGGTTTTTCTGATTGGGGAAATTGAAATTTGTAGAACTAACTGTTTCTGCTTTCATCGTATTTTTGGTATGCTTTAATAATTTGTTTCACCAATCTGTGTCTTACAACATCATCTTCTGTAAGGTACACAAAACCGATGCCTTCTATGTGACTCATTAATTTTTCAACTTGAAGTAGACCAGATTTTTGGTTTCTTGGTAAATCTATTTGAGATAAATCTCCAGTAATTACAAATTTGGCAGTTGGCCCCATTCGAGTTAGAAACATTCTCAACTGCATTTCGGTGGTGTTCTGTGCCTCATCTAAAATTACAAAAGCTTTATCTAGGGTTCTTCCTCTCATAAATGCCAAAGGTGCAATTTCTATAATTCCTGTTTCTATGTAGGTTTCTAGTTTCGAAGCAGGGAACATATCTTCCAATGCATCGTAAAGTGGGCGCAAATATGGATCGATTTTCTCTTTTAAATTGCCAGGCAGAAAACCAAGATTTTCTCCAGCTTCTACTGCTGGTCTGGTAAGGATAATCTTTTTTACTTCCTTATTTTTTAATGCTCTCACGGCCAAAGCTACCGCAGTATAGGTTTTTCCAGAGCCAGCAGGTCCAAGCGCAAAAACGATATCATTAGAAAAAGAATATTCAACCATTTTTCTTTGGTTGGGTGTTTTTGCACGAACTACCAATCCATTAGGCCCGAAAACCAAGGGTTCGTCGCCTTTCAAAGAACTTACCAAAACCCCAGCTTGATTTACTAAAAAAGAAGTTAGCTCATCTTCGCTGAGTGTTTTTTCTTTTTTGTAATGTTCGAAAATCAAGTTCAATTTTTCTTCAAAAAGGGTGATTAACTCTTGTGGGCCTACAGTTTTTACCTCGGTGCCTCTGGCTGTAATTTTTAAATCTGGAAATGCTCTCTTGAAAATGTGGAGTTTATTGTTGTTTATTCCGAAGAATTCTCTCGGATCTATGCTATTGAGCGTGAAATTAAATTCAATCAAAGGTCTTTATCTTTATTTTTGTGGTTCAAATAACTAAATGCAACTTATAACCCTCACCACAGATGGCGGATCTAACGCCTTTTTTCCTGCAGCATTGAGGGCAAAATTAATGCAATTACTGCCAAAAGCTACAATTTTAGATATAGCGCATGGCATTAGCAAATATAACATTACCGAGGCAGCTTACACGGTAAAAAATGCAATTGAATATTTTCCGGCTGAAACTTTGCATTTAGTTGAAGTTGGATATCCTTCTAAAGACTGTGGCTACTGCATTGGTATTTATGAAAATAATTGGATTATAGCTCCCGATAACGGAATTTTAAGCATAATTGGATGCTCAGATATCCGCATTTTTACCTATTCCATTAACGAAATGCACTTTATGTTGCATCAATTACCAGAGCTACTTCAGATAATAGAAAAGTATCAGGATTTTGATTCCATAACGCATGTAGGGAAATATCAGGAAATGAATTCGATGAAACCTTACAGTGAACAGAGAATTTTAACAGGAAATATTTTACATTTCGATGGTTACAATAATGCCATTACCAACATTAATTCGGCAATGATTGAAGAATTTACCAAAGGCCGTAGATTCAGAATTAATTTAAAAGGGCAGATAATTCGGCATATTTCTGCTTTTATTGCGGATATGAATCCTGGTGAGCTTGGAGCTATTTATAATTCTTCAGGAAATTTAGTTCTGATGGTTCAACAAGGAAATGTTAAAATGCTGTTTGGCCTAAAAGAGAATGAAAGCATTAAAATTGAGGTAGAATAAGATGATTAGAATTGTAAAAATGACTTTCGTGCCAGAAAATATTTCCTTGTTTTATCAGATTTTCGAAGAAAGCAAAGCCTTAATTAGAGGTTTTGAAGGATGTAATTACATGGAATTGCTTCAGGATAAAACTGATCCCAGAATTCATTTCACCTACAGTTTTTGGGATTCTGAGGAGCATTTAAATAATTACCGCAAATCGGCATTATTTAAAGGAGTTTGGAGCAAAACCAAAGCGCTGTTTGAACTTCCAGCAGAGGCTTGGAGTGTAGAAGCGCTTGATAGACCATAGCACAACATCATCACCCAAAAAGAAAAAAATTGAATAATATTTTCTCCGTTAGCCAGCTTAGTTACACCATTAAATATTTAATGGAAACGGCTCCCTTTTTGCAAAATGTACGGGTGAGCGGTGAAATTAGCAACCTCAATTACAACAGTTCTGGACATATTTATTTTTCTATTAAAGACGACGCCGCACAGATTAGCGCAGTTATGTTTCGAGCCCAAGCAAGCAAACTTAAGCTGAAACTTGAATCGGGACAGAAAATTCTCGCCACAGGAAATGTGAGTGTTTATGAGCCAAGAGGTCAGTACCAACTCATTTGCGAAACCATAGAAATTGAGGGAATGGGCAAGCTCTTCGAAGCGTTTTTAATTCTAAAAGAAAAGCTAAATGAGGAGGGATTGTTTGATGTTCGACACAAGAAAATTATACCGAAATATCCGCAGAAAATAGCCATCATAACCTCAGAAACTGGTGCAGTGCTGCACGATATTTCCAATACCTTAAATAGAAGATTTCCAATGCTTAAGTTGGTTTTGATTCCTTCGTTGGTTCAAGGTGACACAGCGGCACCAGCGCTAATTAGAGCTTTGAAAATGGCAGATGAAATTCCGGATTTAGACACCATTATTATGGCACGTGGAGGCGGCTCCTTGGAAGATCTTTGGTGCTTTAACAACGAGGCTTTGGTGCGTTGTATTTTCGATTTAAAAACTCCCATAATTTCGGCTATTGGGCATGAAACCGATTTTACCTTGTGCGATTTTGTTGCAGATCTCCGTGCTCCAACGCCAACGGCAGCAGCCGAAATGGTTGCTCCAGATTATGTTGAACTGAAGGAAAATTTAGAGAAAACAAAGCAAATTTTTAAGAACAAACTTTCCATGTTGCTAAACTTGAAGGAACAAAAGTTAGACGATTATCAGGAAAGGGTGAATAGTGCAATAAACAGATTGGTAGACCAGAAAACAAATACCTTAGCGTTTTTGGAGCAAGAAGTAAAGCATGCAGATTTCAGAACTCAGTTGGAAAGAGGGTATACCATCACCCTAAAAAATGGAAAACGAATAACTGAATCTACAGATATTCGCCTAAACGACGAAATAGAAACCATTTATAAATGGGGGAGAAGTAGATCTAAAATTATTGAAAATGGCGAAAACTAAATTAACACTCGAACAGAAATTGTCTAGAATAAAAGCAATTGCAGATGCTTTACAACAGCCTGATTTAGAACTAGAACAAGGAATTACCTTTTACGAGGAAGCCATGCAACATATTTCTGAAGCTAAACAATATCTTGCAGAAACAACCTTGAAAATTGAAAAATTGAAGTTAGATGCTTGAGGCTAATTACTCGCTAAAGGAAGTATTTGTAGATCGTAGAGATTTAGTTGCAGATGCTTTGAATCTACTGAAGAAAGATTTTGCTCAAATTGGGGTAGATTTTTCGGTTGATGCGAGTACGTATGCAGATTACCCATCGTTTTTAAATAATCTCAGAAGCTTAGTTACTAGCTTACTAGAAAAGCACACGCCCTTGTTCTTTCAATTAATGTACCGTGTTGATCTGGGAGAGAAAAAAGTTAAAGAACTGATGGATACAATTGAAGAAATTCCCCTTACTGCATTATCAGAAGGTATTTTAAATAGAGAGCTTCAGAAAGCTGTTTTTAGAAATAAATTTCGAAGTAAAACCTAGGTTTTAGGACTGTAATGTCTTTTTAACCAGGTAGATAGGCCATCTAGTCCAGGAAATAGTACTCTTTCTGTTATGTTTGCCTGATCAAGTTTGTCTCGTACTTCCCATTTAATTTCGGCTGGAATTATTATTCTGAAGGCATGGCCTTGGTTTTTTTTCAACCACTTATCTAACAAGGTTTTGCTATTGGCCATAAGAGAGAATAAGGCATGTTGATTTACAATCCGTTCGTCTAATGAGGGTGGCTCAAGAAATATTACAAATGGATCGTCCTGAAAATGATCTAATTCTTTTAATGAAGAACAAACCTGATCTAAAATGCTAGGAGTGAACACATTTCCTCCCTCTTCTTCTAATTTATTAGCCAGTTTTAAAGGTAAATGCGAATTTGTTTTTACATAATTGATGCACCAAATTATGCCATCTCTGTTTATCAAGTTCAAGTCTGATGTTGCGAAATGCAAGGCTACATAAGGAGAGTATGTCCAATCTACCAAACGTGTTGGAAGTCCGTGATGCTGGGCAACGGCAAGCCAGTTCCAAACCGAGTCTCCTGCTACAGCGTTTTTGTGTGCGTATTTCCTAAAATTACGGAGCAAGTGACTTTCAAGAGTAGAAAAATCACCTCCTAATCGCATTAAACTGGTTTCGAGTGTAAATTTTACATCGCCAAGACCTCTATAAACATATGGTGAACGATAGCGCATTAGGCACTCATCCCATGTATTTTTAAAGAGTAATTCTTGAAGATGTTCCCAGGAAGTTGCAGTTACATCGTTTTCGAGCTCCATCGCTTATTCAAATTTGAAGACAAAGTTCGTGTATTTTGTACCAAACCTACTGCTAAGTTTTGTTGTTAAATCGTATACTAGAAAGTAGCTTGTTAAAAATTCTCAGTTGGAATGATATTATTCCATTTCTTTCTGTTTTACTACTAAGTATTCTACCGCAGATGCTTTAGGTATTCTGTACAATTAAGAAATACAGCGGCATACCGAGGGTGATATTAACCGGAAAAGTTACCGCCAAAGCCATGGGAAGAAAAAGTCCTG
>DAIRTB010000208.1:0-5027 GCA_036804105.1 Bacteroidota bacterium
CCTTTGGATAAAAAAATAAAACAAGTGAAACGAATAATGCTGAAATTTGTCTTTTCTATTAAAATAACAAAATCCAGATGTCAACATTAACAAACGATAGACTCGCTCCAGAAGAATTGGTAACCCCAACCGGAACAACCCTTAATTGCAAAGGTTGGGTTCAAGAGGCAGCTTTAAGAATGCTTTACAATAACCTTAATCCCGAAGTTGCCGAAAGACCTGAAGAACTCATTGTTTATGGCGGAAGAGGTAAAGCGGCTAGAAATCCAGAGGCTTTTAGAACCATTGTTAGGTGTTTAAAGGAATTGGAAGACGATGAAACCTTGTTGATTCAATCAGGTAAAGCGGTAGGAATTTTGCCAACGCACAAAAATGCCCCAAGGGTTTTGATTTCAAATTCGATGTTGGTACCCAATTGGGCCAACTGGAAACATTTCGATGAGTTAGACCAAAAAGGTTTGATGATGTACGGACAAATGACTGCCGGAAGTTGGATTTATATTGGCTCGCAAGGAATTGTGCAAGGAACTTACGAAACTTTTAATGCAGTTGCCGATAAACATTTCGGCGGATCTCTTAAGGGAACCATCTCGGTTACTGCTGGTTTAGGCGGAATGGGTGGCGCTCAACCTTTGGCCATTACCATGGCAGATGGCGTTTGCCTAGCTGCTGAAGTTGAAGAATGGAGAGCACAAAAACGTTTAGAAACCAGATACTTAGATATTATTGAGCACGATATTGACAAAGCAATCGACCTTGCCTTGCAATTCAAAGCTGCTGGCGAAAATAAATCGATCGGTGTTATTTGCAACGCCATAGATTTATTGGAGCGGATGTTGGAACGAAATATTATTCCAGAAGTACTTACCGACCAAACTTCGGCACACGATCCTTTGGTGGGTTATTTACCTCAAGGATTAAGTGTAGAAGATGGCAATGTTTTACGTGATGCAAATCCAGATAAATACATTGAGCTCAGCTATGCAAGTATGAAAAAGCATGTGGAGCTGATGATTGAAATGCAAAAACGTGGTGCAATAACCTTCGATTATGGCAACAACCTCAGAGGCAGAGCCTTAGAAGTAGGCTTAACCAATGCCTTTGATTTTCCAGGTTTTGTGCCCGCCTATATCCGCCCACTTTTCTGCGAAGGAAAAGGGCCTTTCCGTTGGGCTGCACTTTCTGGAGACCCAGAAGATATTCGGGTAACAGACGAGTTAATGTTAGAGCTTTTCCCAAATGATACTGGCCTTCACCGTTGGATTAAAATGGCCCAAGAACGCATTGCTTTCCAAGGATTGCCAGCCAGAATTTGTTGGATTGGAATGGGCGATCGTCAGAAAGCGGCATTGGCATTCAACGAGTTGGTGCGCACTGGAAAAGTAAAAGCGCCATTGGTTATTGGCAGAGACCATTTAGACACCGGTTCAGTAGCATCACCAAACAGAGAAACAGAAGCGATGATGGATGGCTCCGATGCAGTGGCCGATTGGCCGGTATTAAACGCATTGGTGAACACAGCTGGTGGCGCTTCTTGGGTTTCTTTACATCACGGCGGCGGTGTTGGCATGGGTTATTCCATCCACGCAGGCATGGTTATCGTTGCCGATGGTACAGATGATGCAGAAGCAAGACTTCGCAGAGTTTTACACAACGATCCGGCAATGGGCGTAATTAGACATGCAGATGCAGGTTACGAAATAGCTAAGGCCACTTCTGATAAGTTTGGGCTGGGAGTTTAATATAACTATTAATTATTAATTGTGAATTATTAATTGGCAGGCGCAGATTGATTTAGAATGCTGGTGCAACCAAGGAATTGGCTGACTAATTGATGGTTAATTTATTAAATTAATTGAAGATCACTATTGGGCGTATGCGATCGCCCCTGCAATATTCACGGTGCTTGAATTACACCGCTGCATTATTCACGGGCGAAGGAATTACGCCACTGCATTATTCACGGGCGTATGCGATACGCCCCATGAGCAATTGCTCGTAATTCATAATTATTTCGCTGCTTTTTCGTTTTTTGGTAACTATTTTTGAGCGAATGAAATTTTTATTTCCACAAGCATTATGGGGTTTATTGGCAATTGCTATTCCCATTATTGTTCACTTATTTAGTTTTAGAAGATCTAAAATTGTTTATTTCTCGTCGGTACGCTTTCTGAGGGAGATTAAAGAAGAGGTTAACAGCAAATCGAAATTGAGGCATTTGCTTACGCTTTTGGCTCGTTGCCTCGCTATTTTCTTCTTGGTTATGGCTTTTGCACAACCCTATTTTCCTGATAAAAACAGCAGCGCAAGTCCAGATAAAGGCAATGTTTATGCAATTTATGTTGACAATTCTCTCAGCATGATGGGACAAAGCGCCAATGCTTCTTTGTTGGATGATGCCCTTGCCGCCGCTAAAAACATTGCCAAAAGTGCGAATCTAAACGATCGGTTTCTGCTGCTCGACAACGATTTTAAAGGCAGCTCGCAACGCACACTCTCAGCTGAAGATTTTATCAATGCCTTAGATGAAATTAAACCAACTCCTGCCACCAAAAACCTAAGCAATATTTACGAGCGTCAATTTGCTGAACTACAGAATATTGGCGATAAAACGGGTAAAATTGTATTGATTTCAGATTTCCAAAAAGCTACCTTACAACTTGAAAATTTTAAGCCAGATACCAGCTTTCAAACCCTGCTTTTCAAACTGCAACCTCCTGTAAGTGGTAACATCAGCATAGACAGTTGTTGGTTTTTAAATCCGGTAGTTCAGCCGGGCGAAACAAATCAGCTTTTAGTGCGCATCAGAAATTTTGCAGAAAATCCATACGACAATTTACGAGTTGAATTGCAACTCAACGGCAAATTAAAAGGTGTTGCAAATGTAGATTTAGGAGGAAATTCCATCGTGGTAGACACGCTTTCTTTTATGCAAGATCAGGCTGGATGGAACGAAGCGGTGGTTTCCATTACAGATTTCCCCATCGCATTCGACGATAAATATTTCCTCACCTATTTTGCTAGCGAAAGTATTCCTGTTTTGGTTTTAGTGGATGATAACAACTCCAACTATGCAGCTGATTTCTTTAAAAGTCAGCCCTTCTTTAAAACCGAAGTGCAGCAAAAAGATGCGATAGATTTCGGCAGATTAAATCAGTTCAAAACCGTTGTTTTAGCAGGATTACCAGAGCTTTCATCAGGTTTAGAAGATGCCTTAACACGTTTTCTAGCATCAGGTGGAACGGTTTTAGTCATTCCATCGTCAAAAATGAGTCCTAATTACAAACTCGACCAACTCAGTTTTGGAACTCTTAATCAATCTGGATTCGAGTTTTCTGAAATCAACCTTCAAGATAAACTATTCGCTGGAGTCTTTAGATCAGTACCAAAAAACATGGAAATGCCCACAGCATCGGCCATTTATCCGATAAACGGAGGCGCAACCTTAGATTGGTTGATTAGAAGTCCGGGCAGAGCAAATCTTTTTGCTAGAATTAGATCTGGAGCAGGATTTATCTACGCAAGTGCTGTTCCTTTCGATAATTCCATGGGCAATTTCCATCGCCACAGCTTAATGGTGCCAACACTTTATCAGATGGTTTTATATTCAGCAGGCGAAATTATGCACGCAGGCATTTTGGGAGAACCCACTGATTTTCAATTCCCCGATCTCGACATCACCAGTAAAGAACAAAATATTCTCTTAGAGAATGGTACTTACAAATACATTCCAGTTTTTAGAAAATCTAATGGGGTAACCACCCTGCAAATTGGCGCCGAAATTGAAAAAGAAGGCATTTATAAATTATCTGGGAATCAGGATTTGCGAATCGCCATGAATATTTCTAGGCTGGAATCTGACCCCACAACCTACAATAACGAAGAAATTGAAGCTTGGAAAAGCGATAAAAATGTGCAGCTTATCAACCTCAAAGACAGCGTACAAGCGGGAAGCATTCTGGCAAAAGCACAAACCAACACAAATTGGAAGTGGTTTCTGGGATTAGTTTTACTATTTTTGCTTTTCGAAATACTGCTGATTAACCGGAATCGATAAAATGCAAATACGCCTAAGTAGGGTTAAACTCTTCGCAAAGCAACATCCGCTGCACCTCAAGACCATTGATGTAGAAATTAAGGATGGAATTATAACCAATTTATCGGAAGAAATTCTAAGCAACTCAGATTTTGAAGAGCTAAATGTGCCTGGCTTGTGCATTTCGCCAGGTTGGTTAGACATTGGCGCACAGTTTGGCGAGCCCGGTTTCGAAGAGCGTGAAACCATTGCAAGCGGTACAAAAGCTGCAATTGCCGGTGGATTTACCAGCGTTGCCCTTACTCCAAATACACATCCTGTTGTTCAAGGAAAAGCCGAAGTTGCTTATTTACTAAATCGTGCGAAGGAATTACCCATAGATTTATTGGTGCTTGGAGCTTTAACCGAAAACTTAGAATCGAAATTTATTTCTTCCATGTTCGAGATGGAAACGGCTGGCGCAATTGGTTTTTCGAATGGCGATAAAGCATTGAACGATCTAAACGTGCTGATTGCCAGTTTGCGTTACGCATCGATGTTGAACAAACCTGTTTTCATCAGACCAGAAGAACAAAGTTTATCGTCGGGTTTTGTGCATGAAGGAAAGGTTGCCACACAATTGGGCATCAAAACTAGACCAGCTTTAGGTGAATATACCGCTGTTGGTGCTGCTTTAGATGCGCTTGCCTACGCAGGTGGGAATTTGGTTTTCCACAAAATATCATCCGAAAAAGCAATAAATAGAGCTGTTGAGGCCAAGAATAATGGTAACGAAATCGCAATAGGAATTTCAGTTAACAATCTTTTTTTTAGCGATGAAAACTTGGTAGATTTCGACACCAATTTCAAAGTGCTTCCTGTTTTAAGAACTCCGCAAGACAATAATAGCATTATCAGCGCCATAAAAAATGGAGATATTGCTTATCTCTGTTCAGATCATCAGCCACTAGATCAAGAATCTAAATTTTGTGAGTTCGATTTGGCAAAGTTT
>DAIRTB010000209.1:0-5017 GCA_036804105.1 Bacteroidota bacterium
AGGTGGGACTTTTTGTTTTAGTGACATTTTTGTAATCAATAAACCTACTTTCGTACTTATATTTTAAAAATTTGTTAATTTTAATTTCATTTTACTCTATAAGTTTATAAACTAGAATTGATTTGTTTCTCTATCTAAAAATCTACCCTATAAAAGAATACTGGTAAGAATCCGAGTTGAAATTGTTGTTGCACATACGGCGCTTGCGGTATGTAGGTGTAGCCCAAAATGTTTTCAATGCCAAATACATTTACCAAATCTACTGCAATGGTATGCGTAAGTTGCTTCTTGTTTATTTTGTAATCAATTTTTAAATCGAAACGTTTATAAGCTGCAAATTGCTGGCTATTGCGCAAATTGTCTTCAAAAATAACCTCTTGTAAAGCTTGAGACTGAGCAATATCTACAGGGCCAAACCACCTGCCGCCAACTGTGGTAAACTTTGCTCCAAGATTTAATTTATTCTGTTTGCCCACCTTGAACTCCTTTGCGAAAAGTAAATTGAGGGCGTATCGGCCGTTGAAATCGGTATTGCGTAACACACCATCAGAACCCCTATACTTGGCATCAAACAATGAAGCAGTTACCAAAAAATAGTAGTTTTTGCTGAAAAACTTCTCCAAAGTCAACTCAAAACCATAGTTTCTTCCCGTGCCAGTATTCTGCAAAGTATCGGGAAATAATCTAGAAAAACCTGAGCCTGCATTTACCATACTGAAAGAGCTAATGCGCTGCTCAACTGGTATTTCAAATAGGTATTGATGATAAACTTCCGCCATTAATTTTAAATTCGGAGCCAACATCTTAGAATAACCAAGAACGCTGTGTAAGCTTTTGGTTAGTCCAACACCTTCATTATAAGGTGTTTCAATGCCTTGGTTTAAATTCGGATTGTAGTAATACAAGTATGTTGGTAATTGCTGACTATGCAACCCAGCAGCAAACGTAAGTTTCTGTGCCTTAGGTAATTCGTAAGCTAAACCAACACGAGGTTCAACCCAAGAAGCGCTATTCTTATTGATGGTGGAAACGAATGTATTTATTCCCGCTGTTGCTTCCAAAACTTCAGAAAAGGCATAGCGCCATTGAATAAATGGTTGAAAATTCGCAATGGATTTATTGGCATCCCAACGAGCAGTCCAGGGTGAAAACTGGGTTTGGTTAGGCTGAATAAAGCGGACGCTATCAAAAGCATTGAAGCTTATAAATTCAATTAACATGCCAAATTTCAAAGTGCTCCTGCTGCTCAATTTATGAGTAGCCGTATTAGACCAAGACACCTTCGTTTCACTAAACTTATAATCTAAAATCGGACGGATGGAATCGATCACAAAACGATCATTCTCAATAATTGGGTTGTTCGCCGTATCTTTTTGAAGAAATAGATATTGATGATTTGCAATTATTGCACTATTGCTAACTGCTAAAGTAGATTTTAAAAACGTGTTTTTTGATAATGATTTAGAATAAGTTATACCGCTTGTAAACATTTTCGATGTAAAATATTGATCTCGATCGTTCTGTCCGAAAATATTTCGATCTGAAGCATCCTGATCACTAATTAAGATATCGATGGTGCTTGTTCCTCCAAGCGCCCAAAGACTTAAATTTGCCCCATTTTTCTGAGGGAAATTTAATCGCAAAAACCCATCCTGATAAAACGGAACCGCTTCAGTACCGATATCGATGCCTATTCTATCGAACAACCAGGTGTTTCCATAACGATAAGTAGCCAAATAGGTGGCACCAGTTTCTTTGTTCAGTGGGCCTTCTGCCATGGCTTCTGTTCCTAAAAAGCCAAATTGAATCATAAATTCATGTTTGTTCTGATTGCCATTGCGCATCTTCAAATCGAAAACACCAGCGGTAGAATTGGCAAATTCAGATGGAAAAGCGCCCGTGAAAAAATCGGAATTGGCCAAATATCTGTTGTTGATGATGGAAATGGATCCACCAGCAGTTCCAGGAATATTAAAGTGATTCGGATTGGGAATACTAATGCCTTCTAATCTCCACAAAACTCCCGAAGGGGAATTCCCACGAATAATTATATCATTTCTCGAATCGTCTGCACCTTGAACGCCCGCAAAGTTCGATGCCATTCTTGATGGTTCGCCTCGACTGCCAGCATAACGATCGGTTTCCTCAACAGAGAATTGGCGAGCGCTTGCCGTGGCCATAACATTGTTTACCTCACCATTCCGTTCAGCCGTTATCTCAATTTCTTTTATAGTGTTAATGCTTTCAGTCATTTCTAAATTTAGTACAACTTCTTTGCCGGCATCTACAACAATATTGTTCAGAACTATTTCTTTATATCCAAGATAGCGCACCATTAAATTATGCCTAC
The DNA here is from genome assembly GCA_036804105.1 of Bacteroidota bacterium. Lineage (GTDB taxonomy): Bacteria > Bacteroidota > Bacteroidia > UBA7662 > DAIRTB01 > DAIRTB01. Next base: position 2,351 of record DAIRTB010000209.1, read on the forward strand.
CAAGTGGTACTTTCTCAAGCTTAAATTTTCCATTTACATCGGTTGAGGTCCCTATTTGAGTAATGTTTGGTGTAGTAATTACAATTGCAACTCCTACCAATGGCGTTTTAGAATCTTTATCTACAATTCTCCCAGAAATATTTTGTGTTCCTTGAGCATAAACAGGAAGCGTGCAAAGTTTTATGATTAGCCATAAGTAGCTAAATCGAAGAGCAAGGCGCATAGCGGTTCTTTTTTGCAATTATATGCATAATGCTCAATTTGGCAATGGCTTAGCGAGTTATTTTATTTTTGTTTTTGTTGCCGATTTCATTCAGCTCGTTTAAAACCAATTTGCTATTCATTTCGTTATTTAGGCATGTTAAAAATAGGAAAGCTTACGTTGGCGCTGGTTTTAGGTTTTACTCAAATGTCTTGTGGACAAACCCCTAAGAGCGATACGAAAAAAGTATTTACTGGCAAAGCATTACCTCAATCCCCAAAAATGGAAAATAAATTAGATACCGTAACATTCGGCTCGGGTTGCTTTTGGTGCACTGAAGCCATTTTTTTACAATTAGAAGGCGTTGAATCTGCAATATCAGGTTACAGCGGAGGACAAACCAAAAACCCAACGTACAAAGAAATCTGTACAGGTCAGACAGGCCATGCAGAAGTAGTTCAAGTGGTTTTCAATCCGTCGAAAATATCGTTTTCAGAATTGTTGGAAGCATTTTGGAGCAGCCACGATCCAACAACTTTAAATCGACAAGGTGCGGATGTTGGAACTCAATATCGTTCGGTAATTTTTTATCACAACGAAGACCAAAAACAATTGTCTGAGTCGTTTATGGCACAATTGAACAAAGAAAATGCCTTCGGAAAACCTGTAGTTACCGAAATTAGTCCAATAAGCACTTTTTACATTGCCGAAGATTATCATCAAGATTACTTTGCTTTAAATGGAAATGCGCCTTATTGTAGAGCGGTTATCGCTCCTAAATTAGACAAATTCAGGAAAGTTTTTGCCGACAAGCTTAAGGAACAACCTACAGAGTAAGGTAGATTAAAAGCATTTCGAAAATTCTATGGATTACTTATTATAATCCTACTTTTGCAACATGAAAATTTGCATTGTTGGTTGTGGTAACATGGGTTTGGCTTTCGCTAGGTCGTTTTTAAAATACGGTCTATCTTCTCGAGAAGAATTGGTTTTGGTGGAGAAAGATCCAACTCGACAAAAACTTTTGAGCAGCTACCAAGTTGGTCAAGTTTGCCTAGCTTCAGATCCTTTGGTTGCTGAAGCTGAGGTGATTATGTTAGCAGTTAAACCACAGGATTTTCAACAGGCAGCAGCAGAACTTAAACCATTTGTTCAATACGAACAAGTGGTTTTGTCTATTATGGCTGGGATAAAGATTGATGCAATTAGCCATGCGCTTGGTCTTTCAGAAGTAGTTCGATCCATGCCAAATGCTCCCGCAGAATTGGGATTGGGTATGACGGGTTTTTCAGCATCCTCCCAAATCAATTTCGAACAGTTACGGAAAGTTGAAAACCTACTTAATTGCACTGGAAGAACGGTTTATTTCCCCGACGAAAATATGCTTGATGCTGTAACTGCCATTAGTGGTTCTGGTCCAGCTTACTTCTATTATTTCGTACAAGCAATGGTTAACGCTGCCGAGCAAATGGGTATTGATCATAGCACCGCAGTATTGTTAACCAAACAAACTATGGTTGGGGCATATCATTTGTTGAACCAAGGAGCCAAATCGCCGGAAGAATTGATAAAAGCGGTAGCCTCAAAAGGTGGAACCACAGAAGCTGCACTTAAAGTATTTAATGCGCAGGGTGTAGAAAACGCCATTATTGAAGCTCTAATGGCTGCAAAAAATAGAGCAACTGAATTGGCTGATAATAAGAAGCATTGAGTTTCGAGACGCCAACAAGGCGTCTGTGTCTATGAATGGAGTAGGTGTAAATTTCAAAGACAAGGTATTGAAGTCAATCTCTTTTAATTGCACAGTTTTGAAAATGATAAGTGATTTTTAGAGTTATTTTATAATTTCATTAATCAACAAGCAATCAATGTTTTTTCTTACTCCGAAAGAATTGGTTTTAAAGTGACCGGATTATACGGATTTCATCCTTCTTAAGAGAAGGGCAGCAAACCAAATACTACCTCCCTTTAAACTCTGCTTTCCTTTTTTCATTAAAAGCAGAAACGCCTTCTTTGTAATCATCGCTATTTCCAGCGATTTTCTGGCAGTATGCTTCGTAATCTAGCATGGTGTCTAGGTTGCTGTTGAAAGATTTGTTCAGCATTTTTTTCATCAAGCCGATGGCTAAAGTTGGTGCCTGAGCGTAATATTCCACATAGGTTTCTACCGCAGCATCAAGTTCTTCCATTGGAACAACTTTGTTAATCATACCCCAGTCGTACGCTTGTTGAGCTGAGATTTTACTTCCCATGGTACTCATTTCGAAGGCTCTTGCCGAACCTACTAATCGTGGCAAGAAATAAGAGCTTCCGCTATCTAATACTAAGCCTACGTTTATAAAAACCTCAATCAATTTAGCAGAATCTGCGGCAATTACAATGTCTGATGCCAAGGCAAGTGAACATCCTGCACCCGCAGCAACGCCGTTCAACCTGCAAATAATGGGTTTCGGCAAGCCACGCAT
>DAIRTB010000210.1:0-4995 GCA_036804105.1 Bacteroidota bacterium
AAATGGGAAAATTGATATCCATCATTTTGAGGATGCCTTTATTCCTGGAAATATTTTTTAGAAGTAGCAGCCACCAAATCCCCTAAAAAAATAAAACCCTAGCATTTGCTGAGGCTACATAAATTAAGAAACAATAGCTTATTTTTCTGCGGTAAAAATTAATGCAGCAGAGTTTAAACAATATCTCAAACCAGTTGGTTTTGGACCATCGTCGAAAACGTGACCTAAATGGCCTCCGCATCTGCCGCAAACTACTTCCGTTCTTACCATTCCGTAACTGTTATCGGCTACTTCTAAAACATTTTTTTGGCTGATGGGTTTCCAGAAACTTGGCCAACCTGTACCAGATTCGAATTTGGTATCGCTTTTAAAAAGTGGATTTTCGCAACCTGCACACAGAAAAGTGCCCTTCCGCTTTTCGTTCAACAGTTTTCCCGTAAAACTTGGCTCCGTGCCTTTTTCTCTTAAAATTTTGTATTGTAGTGGCGTAAGCTCCTTTTTCCATTCTGCCTCCGATTTTTGAATTTCAAAAATTGGTTTCTGCACCTGTTTTGATGGCTTGTTTTGTGCGTTAAGCCTATAAAGTCCGAAAACGATTACACCTAAAGCTAAAAAGATTGCTAAATATTTCATCTTGTTTTTGTCTATAAACGAAAGGGGAGTAGAATAGGTTTTAGTAAAAAACTTTGACAAGCAAATTTCAGCAAAGTGTACTAAAAATCTCTTTGAAAAACAAAAAGTGTAAAATTTGCATTTTTGGGAGTTGTTCTAACTATTCTAGTCCCTAACACCAACACTTCATCTCATCTCAAACTCTCATTTAAAAATGAAATTAAGCTAAAAACGCTAACTTTACATTTATAAACTACTAACCTATAAATGAATAAAGAAAACTACCTCCTAAATTTTACAAAAATTTGGAGCGATTGGGCAAGTGCCTGGGGCGTAAATAAAACAATGGCTAGAATTCAGGGATACTTACTTGCGGCTGATCATCAGGTTGATGCAGATGAATTAATTGAAAATCTCGATATTTCTCGGGGCAATTTGAGTTTGAATATAAAGGTCTTAGTTAGATATGGCTTAGTTTTTAGACACAAAGTTGAAGGGGGAAGAAAAGAGTTCTTCGAGGCTGAAAGAGATGTTCAGCAGATGTTTCGTAAAGTGATCGTTTTTCGAAGAAACAAAGAGCTAAAGCCGATGCTTAAAAAAGTAAACCAAATGCTTCAAGACTCGGAGCAGTTAAATCCTAAAGCAATTGATTTTTTATCTAAGATTCAAGAATTCTCTAAAATTACAGATATGGGTTTGGATTATCTTCTTCAAATTGATTTGAATGAGATTATGCAATTATTACCTCAAGAGACCCAAAATCAAGAAAAATAGCACTTCATTTTTCTTTCCAACTATAGTTTGAGCTAATTCAATCATTAATACGCTGAAATGTTAAGTGATTAGATAATTTGGCTTAATTTTACCCAAATATGTACGCTTACCAAAACAATCAAGCTTGGGCAAAAGAAGCAGATGCTCAAGACCCCTTAAAAAATTTCAGAGCTGCTTTTCATATTCCAACTTTATCAGAAAAACCTGCGGTTTATTTTACTGGAAATTCTTTGGGTGCAATGCCAAAAAGTGCAAGAGAAGCCGTGGAATACGAATTTGCTCAATGGCAAAAATTTGGGGTAGAAGGCCATTTCGAAGGCCAAAAACCTTGGAAAGATTACCACAAATTCCTTACGGAAAAAGCTGCTCTCGTTGTAGGAGGTAAACCACATGAGGTGGTGATTATGAACAACTTAACAGTTAATCTTCACCTAATGATGGTTTCCTTTTTTCAACCAACACCTACTCGATACAAAATTATAATGGAAGGTGGCGCTTTCCCATCAGATCAATACGCAATGGAAACGCAGGTAAAGTTTCACGGTCTTAATCCAGATGATGCCATTATAGAACTAAAACCTAGAGCTGGCGAACATTTGCTTCATGAAAAAGACATAATTCGTGCAATTGAGAATGCTGGCGACTCTTTAGCTTTAGTTATGATTGGTGGCGTAAATTATTACACAGGTCAATGGTATCCGATGAAAGCCATAACCGGTGCTGGTCATAAAGTTGGTGCAAAAGTTGGTTTCGACCTTGCCCATGCCGCTGGAAATGTACCCATGGAGTTACATAATTGGGGTGTGGATTTTGCAGTTTGGTGCACATATAAATATTTAAATTCAGGACCAGGTGGAACAAGTGGTGTTTTTGTTCATGAGCGACATGCCCATAACACCGATTTACCTCGTTTTGCAGGTTGGTGGGGTCACAAAGAGGATGAGCGATTCCAAATGAAGAAGGGTTTTATCCCCATGTACGGTGCAGAAGGTTGGCAATTAAGCAATGCTCAAATCTTCCCGATGGCCATCCACTTAGCTGCATTAAATCTTTTTGAAGAGGCTGGAATGGAGCAACTTAGAGCGAAATCATTAAAACTTACAGGTTATTTAGAATGGCAAATTGACCGCATTTTAGCGGAATTTCCTCAAGCTAGTGCCAGTGTAATTTCTCCTAGAAATCCTGCAGAAAGAGGTTGCCAAATATCGCTTTTAGTGCCAGAGCATGGTCGCAAAATTTTTGAAGGATTAATGGCGGCCGATGTAATTACCGATTGGAGAGAACCAAACGTAATCAGAATGGCTCCTGTTCCTATCTACAATTCGTTTGAAGATATTTTCAGATTTGCTACCGCCTTCGAACAAACCTTAAAGCAACTTTTTTAAACCGAACTTCATCAACCTTGTTGTAAAAACTACATATGAAATCTTGTACAATTTTAGGAGCCGGCTTGGTTGGCTCACTCCTTAGCATATACATGGCCAAGCGTGGCTACCAAGTTAACGTTTTCGAAAAAAGACCCGATCTTAGAAAAGCTGGGAATTATGGCGGCAGATCCATTAACCTTGCACTGAGCGATAGAGGTTTCGAAGCACTCAAGAAAATTGGTATTGTAGACGATGTAAAATCGGTGGGAATTCCCATGTATGGTCGCATGCTTCATGCAGTAGATGGAACCCTGACCTATCAACCTTATGGAAAAGAAGGTCAAGCAATCTATTCAGTTTCTCGTAGTGGGCTGAATTTCAAGTTATTAGATTTAGCTGAGCAATTCCCGAATGTAACGCTTAATTTTAACGAAGGATGTGAGGGAGCAGATTTACGAAACCAAATCGTTCACCTCAAAAACACCCTAACCAGCGAAAGTACGCATATAGAAAACGAATTGGTTTTCGGAACTGATGGCGCTTTTTCTGCACTCAGATTGAGCATGCAGTTTAGCCACAGGTTCGATTATGCTCAGGATTATCTTCCACAAGGTTACAAGGAACTTACCATTCCAGCTTTGGCTGATGGAGGTTTTGCGATGGATGTTAACTCACTTCACATTTGGCCAAGAGGTGCTTATATGATGATTGCACTTCCAAATCCTGATGGTAGTTTCACTTGCACGCTCTTTTTCCCTTTTGAAGGAAAAGATTCTTTCGAATCGATTAATTCAGATGAAGAGATTTTGGAATTCTTTAATCGGGTTTTTCCTGATGCAGTTCCGCTAATGCCTACATTGTTAGAAGATTATAAAAATAATCCTACATCAGCTCTTGTTACTGTAAAATGTTTTCCATGGGTAAATGGAAATATGGTGCTTTTGGGTGATGCTGCCCATGCTATTGTGCCATTTTACGGACAAGGCATGAACTGTGGGTTTGAAGATGTACGTGTATTAGACGATTTAATCGACCACTTTGGCGATGGAGATTTGGCCGAAGTTTTAAATCAGTTTCAAACCTTACGCAAGCCTGATGGAGATGCGATTGCAGACCTTGCAAAAGCAAATTTCATAGAAATGCGAGATAAAGTTGCAGATCCACAATGGCAGCTTCAGAAGAAAATTGAAAGTCATTTCTACAATAAATACCCAGAGAAGTGGATTCCATTGTACAGCATGGTAACTTTCTCGCCGCATATTCGATATTCGGACGCTTTGAAAAATGGTCAAAAACAAGATCAAATAATGCAAGAGGTATTAAATACTCCAGATATTGAAGCGAAATGGAATTCTCCTGAGATTGAGATGTTGATGTTGGAATTAATAGAAAAACATGGCTCAATTTAAAGCAATAGATAATTTAGCATTGATGTGGATTACCCGCATCTCGCTCTTTGTGGTGATGGGAATTGCCATTTTACCATTTTTTCTACATGGTTTCGATGTTTGGTACACCATTCCGTCCATAATTTTAGGTTTGGGTTTGATTTTGCTTTTCTGGCTTGCTACAACACCCTCTTATTTTTGCATCGAAGAAAAAGGCGGATTTGTATTTTTATCGACTGATAAAGAAGAAGAAGACAGTTTTTATTTACAACTTGAAGCAAAAGAAATTCTTGACTATGAGATTGTAAAAACTTTTGGTGGATTTAAGAAACATCTTTATTTCTATAAGCGTGGGCCAGGAGGAATTATGCGTAGCAAACCCTTAAATGTAAGTATTTCTACCCCTGGTATGGAACGCAAAATTGTGGATTCGCTTTCTCCATACAGAAAAACGAGCATTGCGATACAAAGGAATTAGAATGCGGGTACAACCTAGGAATTTAGAATTAGGAATTAGGAATTAGGAATTAAGAATTAAGAATTAAGAATTAGGAATTTGTCTATACCTAAATTACATTTGTCAGTTCTTCAATTTTCAATCTCATATTTTTAATTCGATTTGTAATGTAATTGTAAAGTTTTACAATGTTTTTTGTTAAAATAAATAATTTTCTTACATTCACTAGCAGAAGATAAACAGGTAATGAAGCAGCGTAAAAGCTAGAATTTCTAAAACCTGTAGATTTTGTTTACAAAATTTTAAAACTGGTGAATATGAAAAAATTTTTACTCCTCTCTTTACTCTTTCTTTTGGCCATAACAGCCATGAAAGCTCAAATAGGCCAACCTTATGC
>DAIRTB010000211.1:0-4969 GCA_036804105.1 Bacteroidota bacterium
CTCCTCACATGAGGCCAGAAGCGTATTCAATTATTTCAGAACGAAAATGTTGGTATTGTTTTGAAGTAAGGTAAACATGGTTAAAATTGTAAAAACCCCCAGCATTAATTTGCTGGGGGATTTTTTATTTCCGATAAACACTTAATCTAAAAGCTCTTTCAACAGGTTTTCTGGATTTGGCTCTTTTATATACTTGATTTTTTTGTCGATATACTTGGAGTTTAACACCCTTAGTGTTCCCATGTAATCTAGATTGAAGCATAGCAAATCGCCCACTTTGTATTCTTTTTCATTTTCAGATAAATCGATTACAAACATGTCTGAACTACCGCCAACAATGCTGCAGTTTTCGTCTATCGGACTAATATGATGAGCGTCTACATCTAACAACCCAACATCAATAATTGCTCAGAAGCTGGTTTTGCCATAAAGCGATTTGTCTACTTGGATTGTGTTGCCTTCGAGATTAGTCCCCATGTCGCCATCCGGAACTTGAGGTTTTTCAATCAGCTCAATAATTTCGGCATAAAGCATAAAAACGTTCGACTTCATATTGGGAAGAATGGAGTCGTAATAAACATCTGTTCCAAGGAAAAGCGATTCTCCAACTCTAAAATGGTTGATATCCTTCGGCAATAAATTCTGAAATATCAATGGTATTGTAACCGATGATCCTCCAGAAATAAGCTCAATGTGTTTGTTGAATTTGGCCTCAATTAATTGCTTGTAAAGACTCAGTTGTATTAATTTATCTTGGCTCGGTAATACTCCATATAAGCAACTTAAGTTGGTGCCAATACCCACAATCTCAATGTTTTTTAGATTGAAAACTTGCTCATAAAACTCGATTAGGTTTTCTCGCATTATGCCTTCACGTAGTTCGCCAAGCTCAACCATAATGATGATTTTATGAACCTTATCCTGCCTTTGAGCCTCTTCAGAAAGTAGCTTAATGGTTTCGATTTCAGTATTCATACTGATATCGGCAAATTGAATAATGCTTTTGATAAAGCGTTTTGCTGGAGGTTTTATGTAAATGGTTTCAACTTTGGGGTTGATTTGCTTGATTATTTTTAGGTTGGTAATTCTGGAATCACAAATCTGGGTAATTTCGAAATTTAGTAGTTCAGAAAGATAGGTTTTGTTGCCACACAACATTTTGGTAGTAACAGCCCATTCAATATTTCTTTCCTTAAATAACCTTTCTAGGTGGAGGAAGTTGTTTTTCAACTTCACGGTATCCATTGTAATGAAAGCCATGATTTTGTTAAATTGGTTTAAGTGTTGGCCATGTTGGGTTTTAAAATCTTGCTTTCCATGTCCTACTTTTGGAGCCTCATCTCTAAATACTTATTGGTAAAGCCAAGCTTTTCGTATAAGTGTTTCGCTGGATTGTCTGCTTCAACGTGTAGTGCAATGTTGCCATCAGCCCATTCAATAGCCAATTGCATTACTTTCTTGCCGATGCCTTTACCTCTGTAGTCACAATGCGTTGCAATGTAAACCAGTATATTTTCTGGAATATAACCGCTCATTCCAGTTCGGTTGATTACTACAGCACTTACAATCTGCTTGTTTTCAAGGTACTTAAGAACAAATCCACCAGGCGAGGGTGAATCTTTTACGGCATAGTTGATGGCTTTTTCAATATCTGCTTTTGAGTCGCCAAAGTTTTCCAGATGGGTGTACAGGAAATCGATGATTTCGATTTTTTCGTTTTGAGTGGGCATATTTGCCTCATCAAAAAAAGTTGTTTCAATCATAATTAACTCCTTTATGCATAGCGCTTTGCGAACGTTTAAGAGTTATTTACTAGTTCAGCACTACATAAAATGTTAGTTTGTGGTTTGCAAGATTTTGCTTGAAGATTTTTCAACCACAATATGCTGCAACGCAGCACTTATAGTTACAAAGGTAAGGCTTTCTTTTTTAACACACTTTTAGAGGTAAAAAAACCATGGAAATTTGTAACTATGAGGCATTTTTCCACAAATTGGGGAATGAGAAATAAAATTTCCTGATTGAGTATATTTCAGAAGACTTTGCCACCTTAGTATATGGCCATGCCATACTTTTTCTACGGTTAAAAGTTGAGTACATGATAATCTTGATTTTAACAATTAAAACATATTCTTTTCCTAAACTTTGTGTGTGGTCAATCCTAAATAGTTAATAAAATCCAAATACTATTGTTGAACCCATCCTTTTTAGTAAAAAGTCAAAACCTTAAGATAGTACTTAAGCGCAATTCCCATCCAATCAGTACCTTTGTAAGATTTTAAGAATTAACCTTTAAACTATAAATCACTTACATAACCCTAAATGGCACTACTTCTTACTTATTTATTTGTTGCTTTATTCACATCATTTCTATGTTCAGTTATGGAAGCAGTATTGCTTTCCACTCCGGTTTCCTACTTAAGGTCTAAAGCAGAACAAGGCGATGTTTCCTCTTTAGGCATGTTAGAGCTTAAAAAAGACATAGATAAACCACTTTCTGCTATACTTTCTCTCAACACAGTTGCCCATACAGTTGGTGCTGCAGGAGTTGGTGCACAAGCCACAATCGTATTTGGTGAGGCGTATTTTGGCTTAGTTTCTGCAATTCTAACCATATTAATTCTGGTGCTAACAGAGATAATCCCAAAAACTTTAGGAGCGAGTTACAGTAAGGAATTGGTACCCATATCAGCAAAAATTATAAAAGGAATGGTGTTTATAACCTATCCTTTGGTTTGGGTTTCTGCACTGATTACCAAATTTTTAGCACGAGATGTGGCCTCTTTATCTACCAGTAGAGAAGAAATTTCCGCACTTGCAAGCATTGGAACCCAAGAAGGAATCTTTGCAGAAAAGGAGAATAAAATCATACAAAATCTTATCAAGCTTAAAACGGTTAAGATTCCAGAAATTATGACTCCACGAATTGTGGTGGTTACTGCAAATGAAAACATGACATTGCAAGAGTTCTTGAAAAACAAGGAATTTCTGCATTTCTCTAGAATTCCCATTTTCGATGGCAATAAAGACAACATTACAGGTTATGTTTTTAGAGAATTGGTGTTTGAGAAATTGGCGGAGGATCAGTTCAATTTACAACTGAAGGACATAAAAAGAGAAATACTAACCTTTCCTGGGCCCACAACCCTTTTCGATGCTTGGGAAGAAATGTTGATTAACAAAGAGCACATTGCCTTAGTGGTAGACGAATATGGCGGCATGGACGGTATTGTTTCTTTAGAAGATGTTATTGAATCGTTGCTTGGTTTCGAAATTGTAGACGAAACCGATAGAGTTGAAGACATGCAGCAATATGCCATGGAACGTTGGAAAAGCAAGCAAACCAAATATCAGTATTTGGCTAGAAATCAAAACGCAGAATAGGCAAACAGACTTATACTATGCAAAACCAAGAATTAGACCCTAAGCAACCAGAAACCAATCCAGAACTAACCCCAAAAGTTACGGGTATTGGCGGTATCTTCTTTTTCTCTGAGAATCCAGAAAAATCTAAAGAATGGTATTCCAAACATCTTGGGTTAGAGGTTAATCAATGGGGTTCTTCTTTTGAATTCAGAAATGCAAATCGCCCCGAAGAAATTAATTACCTTCAGTGGAGTCCATTTCAACAAGGGAGCGATTACTTTGCCCCATCGAAAAAAGAGTTTATGGTGAATTATAGAGTTCAGCAAATTGAAGCCTTAGTTTCCAATCTCAAGCAAAATGGAGTTACCGTGTTAGATGAAATTGAAACCTACGATTACGGCAAATTCGTACATATTCTAGATCATGAAGGTGACAAAATTGAGCTTTGGGAACCCATAGACAGCGTTTTTACGGAAATGGGATTGAAGACTACAAAATAAGTTCCTTGTTAAGTATTTTCCGAGAAAAACTTAACAGCTTTTAATTTTAATTTATAATAATCTGAAAATTAATCACCTTGAGTGCTTAATTACATCTCTAGTAACTTTAAATCTATACTTTATTTACACTTTGATGTTTTGAAGCGCCCATTTTTTCTACCTTTGCAACTTCTAATGATTTTATCAACCAAAAAATTACAACTACCAGCTCTTACTCCACCTTGAGATAAAGCATTTCTATTTTGGGTAGCTTTCAAGTATTTTTTAGCATAATTATTTACATTAATTTTTTTTCATGATTAAGAAGTTGAATATTTTCGACCTAAAACAAAAGGTTGATTATAAAACTGAAGTTTTATCCGGTCTCACCGTGGCCTTGGCGCTTGTGCCTGAAGCTGTTGCTTTCGCATTAATTGCAGGTCTTTCTCCTTTGGTGGGTTTATATGCCGCCTTTGTAATGGGTCTAGTTACCGCAATTTTTGGCGGAAGACCGGGTATGATTTCTGGAGCAACAGGTGCAGTTGCGGTCGTTATTGTTACTCTGGCGCAGTCTCATGGGGTTGAATATATTTTTGCAACGGTAATTTTAGCTGGAATTATTCAAATGGCTGCAGGTTTTCTAAGACTTGGTAAACTTATACGCCTAGTGCCGCATCCTGTAATTTTTGGGTTTGTAAACGGCTTAGCCATCATTATTTTTATGTCTCAGATGTCTCAGTTTAAAGATGCAGAGGGCAACTGGCTTACCGGAAATAGTTTGTACTTGTTGTTGGGTTTGGTGTTGCTTACCATGTTTATTATTTATGGATTGCCAAAATTAACTAAAGCTATACCTGCATCCTTAACTGCCATTTTAGTTGTTTTCGGTTTAGTTACGGTTTTTAACTTAGACACCAGAACCGTAGGCGATATTGCATCTATTAAAGGAGGACTACCCAGCTTTCATATTCCAATTGTCCCTTTGAATTGGGAGACATTAATGATCATATTGCCCTATTCGGCTATTATGGCTGGAGTAGGCATTATTGAATCCCTACTTTCTTTGACCCTTATCGATGAAATTACAGAAACTAGGGGGCATGGAAATAAGGAGTGTATTGCCC
>DAIRTB010000212.1:0-4959 GCA_036804105.1 Bacteroidota bacterium
GCTCTGGCAATGGTGGTTTCAGATAAACTACCACTCGATTCCATTAATCCGACTGATGTTGCAAAAATTTTAAGTGGCGAATATGTAAATTGGTCTGCACTTATTCCAGATTACAATTTACCTATTACTATTTATGGTAGACAAAGCAATTCAGGCACCTATGTTTATGTTGAAGATATCCTCGGCATAAAATATGCCCGCTCGGCCATGCAAATGAACGGAAACGCTCAAATAATAGAAGCGTTAAAAGTAGATCCTTCTGGTTTTGGCTATGTTGGTGCTGGTTACGTTTTAGATGGAAATGCCTCCAGATTGAAAATTCTAAACGTTTACCATGAAAAATCAATTGCTGTTTCTCCACTCGATGAAAAAGCAATAGCTTCTGGTGATTATTTTTTCCAACGCCCGCTATTTCAATATTACAAGAAAGAAGATTTTAATAGAGTTAAAGCTTTTTTAGATTTCGAAAAATCTGAAAAAGGCGCAAGAATAATTAAAGAATCGGGCTATTATCCTGTAAAAAAGTAAATATGAATTCAAGAAAAAGAGAAAGAGTTGATGGCATATTGAAAGTGATTTTTAAAGGCACAGGATTATTGACCATTACCCTTTTGGGCGGAATATTCCTCATGTTGTTTTCGAATAGCATTTTGTTCTTCCTCAAAGAATCTCCGCTAGATTTCTTTACAGGCTCTCAATGGAATCCAGATAACCATTTCAGCATTCTGCCGTTATTACTTAGCACATCTTTGGTGGCTCTTGGATCCATGGTAATTGCTGTTCCACTTGGAATTTTAACCGCAGCTTACTTATCTGAAATGGCGCCTTCTAAACTTGCCATGATACTAAAACCCTTAATTGAGATGTTGGCTGCAATTCCTTCAGTAGCAATTGGCTTTCTTGGAATTGTATTGGTTGGCCCAGGTTTAGCAGACATATTCGGCTTACAAAATGGGTTGAATGCCTTAAACGGTTCAATTTTACTTGCGGTTATGGCTTTGCCAACAATAGTAACCATAAGCGAAGACGCCATAAAAGCAGTACCAAAATCGCACAAAGAAGCCTCTTTAGCGCTTGGCGCCAACAAATGGGAAACCCTTTTTAAAGTTACCATTCCAGCTGCTTTACCGGGTTTAATTGCCGCAGTAATGCTCGGACTTGGAAGAGCATTAGGCGAAACCATGACGGTTTTAATGGCCACTGGAAACTCAGCTGCAATACCAAAAGGCTTTCTAGATTCTGTAAGAACCATTACCGCAACCATCGCCATCGAAATGGGCGAAGTACCTTACCAAACTTCGCATTATTACGCTCTTTTTGCCATTGCTGCACTGTTGTTTCTCATCACCTTAGTGGTGAATCTTTTGGGCGAGTATTTCGCTAACAACCTTAGAAAATATCACGCCTAATGAAAAAGAAAATCTTCAGTATTTTCAATTGGATTATTCTTAGTGGCAGCACTTTGATGGTGGTAATTTTTCTCGCCATAATTCTTTGGGATATTTTTACGAAAGGATTTTCGAGTGTTTCGTTAGCATTTATCACAAAATTTCCCACTGATGGGATGACTGCTGGTGGAATTCTTCCTGCAATTGTAGGAACTGTTTTGCTAACATTTATCACCACGCTTTTTGCAGTTCCATTTGGTGTAGCCTGCGCAATTTACTTAAACGAATATGCTAATCCATCGCTTCTTACTAACATAATCAGAGCATCCATTAGAAATTTGGCGGGAATTCCATCCATTATTTATGGTTTGTTTGGCCTCGCATTATTTGTTCAGGCCTTAAGCTTAGGCACCTCTATCCTATCGGCTGGATTAACACTCGGTTTACTTTCACTGCCCTACATCATTACCACAACAGAAGAAGCGCTTAAAAGAATACCTAACAGCTTACGAGAAGCCTCACTGGCTTTGGGCGTTACCCAATTTGAAACCATAAAAGACATTGTGTTGCCGAAAGCCTTACCTGGAATTTTAACAGGAATAATCCTAACACTTTCGAGAGCCGCAGGAGAAACTGCACCGATTTTATTTACAGGAGTTGCATTTTTTATAAATGGTGTAAGTGGATCTGTAAACCAAGAATTTATGGCCTTGCCTTACCATTTATACATGCTTTCTACTCAACATCACGATATTGAAACCGTTAGACCTCTTGCTTATGGAACTGCAACTGTTTTAATTATAATTGTCTTTTTGCTGAATATTATTGCCTTTTACCTACGATTTAAAAGTAGAACACAAGATTAATTATGGATGCTATTAAATTAAGAGCCGAAAATCTCAATCTTTATTTTGGAAATAAGCACGTTCTGAAAAATGTGAACATCGAATTTCCGAAGAATCAAGTAACCTCGCTCATTGGTCCATCTGGCTGTGGGAAATCTACCTTGCTTAGAAGTTTCAATCGCATGCACGATTTATCTACCGATGTAAAGATTGATGGAAAATTGTTTTTAGACGATTTAGATTTATACAATAAAAACAATTCGGTTACGGATATCCGGAAGCGAATTGGCATGGTTTTCCAGAAACCAAATCCACTGCCGAAAAGCATTTACGAGAATTTATCGTATGCCCTGAACATCCATAAATACCCAAAGGAATCTATAAACGAGCTAATTGAAAACTCGCTAAAAGAAAGTTTTTTGTGGGATGAAGTGAAAGACGAACTCAAAAAGCCTGCGGTAAAACTATCGGGCGGTCAGCAGCAAAGACTTTGTATTGCGAGAACCGTAGTACTTAGACCCGAAGTTATTCTGATGGATGAACCCTGCTCTGCACTTGATCCCATCAGTTCCAAAAAAATTGAGGAATTGATCTTGAAGCTGAAAGAAGACTTTACCATCGTAATTGTTACCCACAATATGCAACAAGCCCAACGCATCTCAGACAAGGTTGCGTTTATGTATTTAGGCGAATTAATTGAGTACGATACGAGCGATAACATTTTCAACAATCCGAAAAACGAGTTGACGCAGAATTACGTTGGTGGGCATTTTGGGTAGGAAAATATTAAAGGAAATTTGCAAGACTAAATTTTGATGTTAGATCATTCCCTTTACTTTAATTTGATAATCAATGATTATGGCAAGTTTTCAACATTTTCTTACCCTAGTAAAACAATATGAATATGAGCTCAACAGAAATAATAAAACTATTTATTGCCGAGATAAACGCATCCAACAATATCAGTCTGCCTAAAGACATTTACAGCCTGTTCAATCAAGAAAATTCTAGTCAAGAATTGTTTATACTCTCAGAGAAACAAAAAAAGTGATATTGCGAGTAAAGAACAAATAAAATCTGGTAAATACATTTCTAATGAGCAATTGAATTTAGAAATTGAAGATTGGCTAAAAGAATTTTTAAGTAGAATTTTATAAATAAAACCAATATAAAGGACTTATTGAACACTAAGAAGTAATATTATTCCACGCATCATCATATCATCTAATATCAATCATCACATCATCTCATCATCAAATCAGCACATCGAAAAATACAGCTCATCAAACAACCAAATACAGCTCAATTTAGCAGTAATCTGAGCCGTATTTCTTACATTTGTGAGCTACAAGCCAGAAATTATGTTAAGTGCGATTGAAAATGATATACTCGAATTTATTAAGCTGAAGCAAAAAGCTGCTTCAAGTGAGATATTTACAGGGATAAGTTCATCCGTAAGTTTAGCAACTTTAAAAAGAATTCTAACCAAATTACTAGAAGAACAACTAATAGTAAAAGTGGGCGATGGAAAAGCTACCAAATACCAATTATCTCCAAGTTATACACTTTTATTTCCCATTAATATTGATGATTACTATAAAAAAGAAATTGATGAAAGAATAATCAATGAAAACTTCAATTTCCAACTAATTTCCGAAACGATTTCCGTTAGCAACATTTTTACCTCGAAAGAACTGCTTGAGCTTAATTTGCTCCAAGAGAATTATACCCAAAATATTTCTCAACTAAACAAGTTGGAATACCAAAAAGAATTAGAGCGTTTAGCTATAGACTTGAGTTGGAAATCGTCTCAAATTGAGGGAAATACTTATTCGCTTTTAGAAACAGAACGTTTATTAAAAGATAAACAGACCGCATCAGGTAAAACCAAAGAAGAAGCAATAATGCTTTTGAATCATAAAGAAGCGATTGATTTCATAGTTGAAAACCCAGATTACCTCATACTGCTTTCAATTTCTAAAATAGAAGACATTCATAGTTTGTTAGTAAAAGAATTAGGTGTTGAAAGGAATATCAGAAAAAGAAGAGTTGGTATTTCAGGTACAAACTATAAACCAATTGATAATAATTTTCAAATCTTGGAAGCTTTAGAAGCCACATGCAATCTGATTAACAACAAGCAAAATGTTTTCGAAAAAGCCCTACTTGCTTTGCTATTGATTTCCTACATCCAACCATTTATAGATGGAAATAAAAGAACTGCAAGGATTGTAAGTAATGCCATTTTAATAAATCATTCATATTGCCCAATTTCTTTTAGAACGGTAGATTCAATTGAATACAAAAAAGGATTGCTACTATTTTATGAACAAAACAACCTCTCAGGATTTAAAAATATCTTTATTGATCAATTTAAGTTTGCTGTAAATACTTATTTTTGATAAATAAAAAATTGTACTGTAAAGACAAAAATCTCCTAAGAAGCATTATTTTTAGAAAATGAGATTCCTCACTAAAAAATAACATTTTAGCCTGCAAACGAATATCTTAGCAGTTACTAATCCAGGCAAATGATTAAAAAAGTACTTTTTCCTTTGTTTTCCGTTTTTCTGGCGCTCAGATCTTTCGAACTTGTAAAATCTATAGCTGAAATTGATCCAGCTAAACTTGGGGTGTTTACAACACTTGGGCTTGCAGCGATTCTGAACTTGTTTATAACTGGAATCTTTGCTTTTGTTGGTTTCGCCTATAAAACAAGTATGCTT
>DAIRTB010000213.1:0-4952 GCA_036804105.1 Bacteroidota bacterium
TCATCACCCAAAAAGAAAAAAAGAAAACATTTACTAGATTACCACTCTATTATTAAGATTAAACAAAACGCTCTCCATCCAACAATTTTCAAATCTAAAGCACTGTTTTAAAGGCTTATGGGGCATTTACCAAAACTATTCTCACTATGTGCTCACATTTAACAGCTAATCGCTTTTTTTTATCTCATTAGGGTGTTACTTTTGCAAAAGTTTTTAAGACATTAACTAAAATCAAATTTTATATGCCTAATATCGGGAAAATTTCACAGATCATTGGCCCTGTTGTCGATGTGAGTTTCTCAGCAGATGCATCTACCCTGCCTCAAATTTACAGCGCACTTTATGTTGTGCGTGCTGATGGACAAAAAGTAGTGCTTGAGTGCCAACAACACCTCGGTGAAGACTCGGTTAGAACCATCGCAATGGATGCTACCACAGGTTTAATTAGAGGAATGGACGTTATTGACACCGGTGCTCCTATCAAAATGCCTATTGGTGCTAGCATTAAAGGTCGTTTGTTTAATGTAGTTGGAGATCCAATTGATGGTTTAGTAGATATGCCAGCCGGTATTGAAGGTATGCCAATTCACAGACACGCCCCTAGATTTGAAGATCTTTCTACCAGCTCTGAAGTTTTATTCACCGGTATTAAAGTAATCGACTTACTTGAGCCTTACGTAAAAGGTGGTAAAATTGGTTTGTTTGGTGGTGCTGGTGTTGGTAAAACAGTATTGATTCAAGAATTAATTAACAATATTGCCAAGGGTTACGATGGTTACTCAGTTTTCGCAGGTGTAGGTGAGCGTACTCGTGAGGGTAACGATTTATTACGTGAGATGATTGAGTCTGGTATTATCAAGTACGGCCACGAATTCATGGAAGAAATGGAAAAAGGTGGCTGGCCACTTGGTAAAGTAGATACCGAAGAATTGAAAGAGTCTAAAGCTACTTTCGTTTTCGGACAAATGAACGAGCCTCCTGGAGCACGTGCAAGAGTTGCTTTATCTGGTCTAACCATGGCAGAATACTTCCGTGATGGAGATTTAACCGACCCGAATGGTGGTAGAGATATCTTGTTCTTCGTAGATAATATCTTCCGTTTCACACAAGCAGGTTCAGAAGTATCGGCTCTTTTAGGTCGTATGCCTTCTGCGGTAGGTTACCAACCAACCTTAGCAACTGAAATGGGTTTAATGCAAGAGCGGATTACCTCAACAAAAAGAGGTTCAATTACTTCAGTTCAAGCGGTTTACGTACCTGCGGATGACTTAACTGACCCAGCTCCTGCAACAACATTTGCTCACTTGGATGCAACAACAGTACTTTCTCGTAAAATTGCAGAATTAGGTATTTACCCGGCGGTAGATCCATTAGATTCTACTTCAAGAATTCTTTCAAGAGAAATTTTAGGAGATGCGCATTACAATACGGCAATGCGTGTTAAGGAGTTGCTACAACGTTACAAAGAATTACAAGATATTATTGCAATCCTCGGTATTGACGAACTTTCTGACGATGATAAATTGGTAGTTTCTAGAGCTCGTAGGGTTCAAAGATTCTTGTCTCAACCATTCTTTGTGGCTGAGCAGTTTACTGGATTACCAGGTGTAATGGTGCCAATTGAAGACACCATTCGTGGTTTCAACATGATTATGGATGGCGAGCTAGACGAGTATCCAGAAGCAGCATTTAACCTTGTAGGTAGTATTGAAGATGCCATTGAAAAAGGCAAGAAATTATTGGCCGCAGTAAATAACTAGTATGTTTTTAGAAATTGTAACCCCTGAAAGCACACTCTTCGAAGGCGAAGTAGATGCCGTTAATGTTCCTGGTGCTGCTGGTGCTTTTGAAGTGTTGAAAAACCACGCACCCATTATTAGTGCATTAGATAAAGGATCTGTAATTATAAAATCTGCTGCTACTCCAAATAGAGAAATCGCCATTAGTGGTGGTGTAATCGAGGTTTTGAATAACAGAATTTCTATTCTTACCTTGTAAACTATAATATTTAATTAAGTAAAAGCCACTTGCATCACATCAAGTGGCTTTTTTTTATTTAGCTTAATTGATTAATTCCTATCAAATTATGGTAGTAAGATTTTCATGAATCAAAACTATTTATCACCTAAAACGCTTATCTAACCAAAAAAGCGTACCTTTGCAGTTTATTTAATTAAATTAATGACGTCATTTGAGAGCTTGGGGCTTAAACCCGAGCTGGTGAAGGCAGTAGATGCCTTGGGTTTTACAACCCCTACACCAATACAGGAACAGGCGATTCCGGTTTTATTACTTGAGCATTCAGACTTTGTGGGTCTTGCTCAGACCGGGACAGGGAAAACAGCAGCATTTGGGCTGCCGTTATTGCATCGGGTTGATACCGATAGCAGGAAAGTGCAGGGCTTAATTTTAAGTCCAACTAGGGAACTTTGCTTACAAATTACCGCAGATTTAGAAAACTATTCTAAATTCTTGCCAAACGTGAATGTTTTGGCAGTGTATGGCGGTGCGAATATTGTAGCGCAAATTAAAGGTATTAAACATGATGGCCCACAGGTTATCATTGCAACACCTGGCAGACTAATAGATCTAATTGAACGTAAAGCGATAGATTTATCTACCGTTAAGTATGTTGTTTTAGATGAGGCCGACGAAATGCTCAATATGGGCTTTCGTGACGATTTAGATTACATCCTCAAAAATAGTGAAAACAGAGAAGCAACTTGGTTATTCTCTGCAACCATGCCAAATGAGGTAAGAAGAATTTCTGAGAGTTACATGACTAAACCTCACGAAATTACCGTAGGTGGAAGAAACTCTTCAGCAACAACAGTAGAACACTTTTTCTACGTTACGCAATCTTCAAATAGATATGAAACCCTCAAAAGGTTAATCGATTTTAACCCAGAAATGTACGGTATCATTTTTACTCGTACAAAATTAGACGCTCAAGATGTTACAGAGCGCCTTTTGAAAGAAGGTTATGATATTGATGCACTTCACGGAGATCTTTCTCAACCACAGCGTGATAAAGTAATGCAAAGATTTAGAGATAAATCGCTGCAATTATTAATCGCTACCGATGTAGCTGCTCGTGGTATTGATGTTGAAGGAATTACCCACGTAATTAACTACTCTTTGCCCGACGAAATGGAGGTTTATACCCACCGTAGCGGAAGAACCGGAAGAGCTGGTAAAAAAGGAGAGTGTTTTTCAATTATTCACAGCAGAGAAGCTTCTAGAATTAGAACGCTAGAGAAAATGACGGGCCGTAAATTTACAAAGTTGGAAATTCCAACAGGTGATGAAGTTTGCGAAACACAATTCCTTCACTTTATGGAGCGAGTGTTGAACGTAAACTTAGATCATGGTAGATACGAATCGCTTCTAGCCATGGTTGCAGATCGTTTCGATGCTATTTCGAAAGAAGAAATTATACAACGCTTTGCATCGTTAGAATTTAATAGATTCTTAGATTATTATAAGAATGCTCCGAATCTAAATTTTGTAGAAAGAGGAAGAAACGAACGTGATTCTAGAGATTCTCGTGGTTCGGATAGATTTTCAGATAGAGGCGATCGCTCTCAAGGGCCACAAAGAGAAAGAGTTAGAAGCAACGCAGGCTTCGATCGTATTTTTGTGAACGTAGGCGAAAAAGATGGTTTCAACACACCTGCCTTCTTAGGTTTAGTGTTAGATTATTCAGAATTAAGTAAAGCAGATGTTGGTAGAATTGATGTTCGTGAAGTAAATACTTTCTTCGACGTTACCGCTGGCAAAGCAGATGAAGTTATTAAAGCGCTAAACAATCGTAAGGTTGGTGGTAGAACTGTTCGCATAGAATTTGCAGACAGAACTAGAAACGCAAGAGTTGAAGGTGCTGAAGGCGAAGAACGTGCTCCAAGATTTGAGCGTGAACCAAGACCAGAAGGCAGCGGAGATCGTCCAGCTTACAACAGAGGTGGCAATCGTTCTGGAGGTGGCGAGCGTTCAGAAAGAGGAGGCAGTCGTCCTTATCAATCGAGAGAAGGAAGAGGCGGCGCTTCATCTGGAAGAGAAAGCTTTAGAAAAGAACGTTTTGGCGGCAGAAGCGAAGGCTCTGGCGGCGGAGGTTTCGGAAGAAAGAAATACTAATTTCTAACTGTATATGTAAATGGCTACCAATTTGGTGGCCATTTGCTGTTTAAGGAGAATTTTGGGTTTTGATATTTTAACCACATAGGGAAAAAAGATTTTGTAATAAACAATCCTGTGATTCCAATAAATCTAGCAAATCATGTTCAAAACCGATCAAACTCTCAAATTTCTTAAGCTCTCTAATATCCTTTTGGCCGCAACAAACGGACTGCTCTTGCCATCAGAAACTTCTTGGGAAGCTTTTTCCATTGAAGATTTTAACTCATTATTGGTGTAGAGTAAGTTGAGTAAACCAGCTCTTAGCGATTCTTCGAACCAATATTGGGCTTGTTCTTTACGCTTTTGCTCAAAATAGCCTGATATTTTGGTATGGTTGATATATGAATTTATAGTTTCCCAGATTTCTGAAATGCCTGTATTTTGAAGCGCAGAACACAATTGCACTTTCGGAATCCATCCTGAAGGGTTTGCTGGAAAAAGGTGTAGCGCATTCTTATATTCCTGTGCGGCTATCTTCGCTTTGGCTAAATTATCACCTTCTGCTTTATTGATAATGATGGCATCGGCCATTTCCATAATCCCTCGTTTTATGCCTTGGAGCTCATCACCAGCACCAGCCAACATCAGCAGTAGAAAGAAATCTACCATGGCATGTACGGCAGTTTCGCTTTGCCCAACACCAACGGTTTCGATTAGAATTACATCGAATCCTGCCGCTTCGAGCAATACCATAGATTCCCTTGTTTTCTGTGCAACTCCAGCCAAAGAACCTGCTGAAGGAGAAGGCCTTATGAATGCCTTGGGATTGTTGCTCA
>DAIRTB010000214.1:0-4944 GCA_036804105.1 Bacteroidota bacterium
TTTATTTACATCATCGTTCGGATGCAAAACCTTCTTTTCGTCGAGCAATGTGCCACCATTCATTACGTGTGCAAGGTTGGCAACCACTTCGTTCACATTCATGTTGCTCTGCGTACCAGAACCAGTTTGCCAAATTACCAATGGAAATTCTTGTGTCAAGTTTCCAGATAAAATATCATCGCAAGCGGCAGAGATGAGGTCTCTTTTTTCGATGCTCAGAACACCTAATTCTTGGTTTGCATGAGCTGCGGCCTTTTTCAAGTAAGCAAAAGCGTAAATAATCTCGCTTGGCATACTGGCTTCAGGGCCAATTTTAAAATTATTTCTTGATCTTTCGGTTTGGGCGCCCCAATATTTTTCTGCGGGTACTTGTACCTCGCCCATGGTATCGTGTTCAATTCTGAAATTCATTGCTGTTTTATTTTCCTGTAAACGATGGTTTTCTTTTTTCTAAAAATGCGGTAGTGCCCTCTTTAAAATCGGCAGTGGCGAAACATTTGCCAAATTCAACGGCTTCTTGGTCGAAACCATCGGCGGTTTTGCTGTTGTAAGCATCTACCAAGGCAACAATTTGTGCAATATTCAAAGCTGATTTTGTAGAGATTTTGTCGGCAATTTCTAAGGCAGCTGGTAACAAATCGGCCAATTCAACCACTCTGTTAACCAAACCAAGCTGTTGCGCTTTTTCAGCATTAATCATATCGCCAGTTAAAAGTAATTCTAATGCTTGCGATGTGCCGATATAACGAACCAATCTTTGAGTGCCAGCATATCCAGGAATCAAGCCGAGATTTACTTCTGGCTGACCGAATTTCGCATTTGTGGAAGCAATTCTAATTTGGCAACTCATGGCCAATTCGCATCCACCGCCAAGTGCAAATCCGTTTACAGCTGCAATTACAGGTTTTGGGGAAAGCTCCAAGTTTCTGAAAATTTGTTGTCCAGATCTACTTAAGTTTTCACCTTCTTCAGCAGTGAACGATGCAAATTCTGCAATATCGGCACCTGCGGCAAATGCTTTTTCTCCGGAACCAGTAAGAATTATAGCGGAAATTTCAGCATCAGCCAAAGCATTTTGGTGCGCTTGACCAATTTCCTGAATGGTTTGAATGTTTAGGGCATTCATCTTAGCCGGACGATTAATCCGAATTACAGCCGTTTTGTCAATTTTTTCGTAGGTAATGTTTTCCATATCTAGCAATTATTCTTCTTCCTTAGAATCGGTTTTATTGTTCAGCTTCTTGTCTTCCACATTTTTATTAAGGAAATCGTTAATCCTGCCGATATCGAATGTGGTTCTGATTTCGCCAAAGGAGTTGATTTTGATATCGAACCCTTCCAAATCTTCGTGCAATTGCGGCTTAGACTTGTCTTTTTTGGTGGTTTTTCTGGCCATTTTTTTATTTTTTTCGGGTGATGTTATGGATTGCTTGTTGCACCTAATTTCTCTAATGCAACTTTTAGGCGTTGTACACATTCCTCTTGACCGAGTAGCTCTGCCATTTCGAAAATTGCAGGACCAGCGCCTTCGCCTGAAAGCGCTAAGCGGAAGGGTTGCATTACTTGACCAGATTTTACGCCTAAATCAGCGCAAGCTTTGTTCAACATTGCTTCGATATCTGCGGCTGCAAAAGCTGGTGCTTCTTCGAAAAGTTCAACCAAGATTTCCAACACCTCAGGAACTGGAGCTTTCCATTTCTTAGCTACCACCTCTTCGTTATAAGCGCTTGGAAGTTGGAAAAAGTAACTGCTCATTTTCCAGAAATCGCCAACTACTACCCAACGGTCTTTCATTAATCTGCAAACTTCTTCTAGGTATTGCGAATTAAAATCGTGCCCCATTGCAACCAATTGAGGTTTTATGCGAGCCGCCAATTCTTTATCTGGCGTATTTTTAAGGTACTGTTGGTTAAACCAGTTCAGCTTATTGAAATCGTAACGAGCGCCATGCTTGTTAACTCTTTCGATAGAGAAAAGCTCAATCAGCTCGTCCATAGAGAAAATCTCTTGGTCGTTGCCAGAGCTCCAACCCAATAAAGACAAAAAGTTAATGTATGCTTCAGAGAAATATCCTGCTTCTTTATAGCCAGGTGTTACCTCACCAGTTTCTGGGTTGGTCCAAGCTGTTGCGTAGAAAGGTAATCCCAGTCTATCGCCATCACGTTTGCTGAGCTTGCCATCGCCATCTGGTTTTAGTAAGAGCGGAAGGTGGGCAAATTCCGGCATTACATCCTCCCAACCAAAAGCTCTATAAAGTAGCACATGAAGTGGAAGCGAAGGCAACCATTCTTCGCCACGGATTACGTGTGTAATTTGCATTAAATAATCGTCTACAATATTGGCGAGGTGATAGGTTGGCATGCCATCAGACTTGAAAAGCACCTTATCATCAAGTTGGGAAGTGTTTACCAAAACCCAACCTCTAATCATATCTTTCGTTCTTACTTCCTCGTTTCTAGGCATTTTAAAGCGAATTACATACGGTTCTCCAGCTTCAATAAGTGCCTTAACTTCATCTTGAGGCATAGAAAGCGAATTGCGCATGTTTACCCTTGTGATGCTATTGTATTGGGGCGAACTCACTTTTGCGGCCTTCAATTTATCTCGCATTTCGTCTAGTTCCTCTGGTGTATCGAAAGCGTAATAAGCATTTCCAGAATCTAAAAGTTGCTGAGCATAAGCCTTATACATGGGTTTGCGCTCGCTTTGGCGGTAGGGCGCATGTGGACCGCCGAGGTGAACACCTTCGTTAAAAGTTATGCCGCACCAGTTAAGGGAGTCAACTATAAATTGTTCTGCGCCAGGCACAAAACGAGATTGATCGGTATCTTCAACACGAAGAATAAAATCTCCATCGTGTTTTTTAGCAAATAGGTAGTTAAAAAGCGCTGTTCTAACGCCACCAGGGTGCAATGGTCCCGTTGGGCTCGGGGCAAATCTTACCCTAACTTTTCTGTTCATCTGTAAAAATTTGTGCAAATATACCCAAACTGCTTGGGCTAGAGGTAAAAAGCTTTATTTGTAGCTAGGGTTCTAAATAAATTACAGTTTGAGGCAATTTAACAATTCATTACTGATTGAACAGGATTAAAATTGATTTAGCAGATGGGCAGGATTTTTACCACATCGGTGTTTTATTTGTCTGAATCAGAATTATTCACTCTTTGTTTGTTTTTCAAAGGCGTTTATGAGATGCTACGCTAAGTTACTCATTTCTAATTGCTATTCAAAGGCATTCGTGAGACGCTTCGCTTAGTTTCCAAGATTTATGGATTTCAGGATTTGTAGGGCCTCGTCAATTCAGGCTTGACCCTCAATCTTTTTGTAAGAGTTTATTCAATCCTAGAAATTCAAGTACAACTTTTAGGCAACACTTTTTTAATTATGGATTACTGTTGCCAACTTTTAGGCAACACTTTTGCAATTCTGGATTACCGTTGCCAACTTTTAGGCAACACTTTTTCAATTCTGGATTACCGTTGCCAAAATTTAGGCAACACTTTTACAATTTTGGATTACTGTTGCCCATAATTTAATAGTACAAAGACACACGGCCGTGTGTCTCTACATTTTTATGAAATAACGAAATATGGTAGGGGCGAACCCTTGTGGTCATCGCCCTCTTCTCACTCCCCCACCAAAACCTTATGCAATTCCAGCACCTGCTTTAGTAGTGGCGTTTGCCCATCGTTTACCAAGACATAATCTGCACGGGAGATTTTTTCTTCTTCTGGCATTTGGTAGGCCATTCTTTTTTTTATTTCTTCTACCGATGTTGTGTTTCGCTTCAATACCCGTTCAATTCTTATGGATTCGGGTGCTGCTACCACAATAATTTTATCGAGCGATTTGTAGGAACCACTTTCGTACAAAAGTGCTGCTTCTTTTATGGTGTATGGAGCGTGTTGATGTTGTTCCTGCCAAGTTTGCCCGTCTTTTGCAACGGCAGGATGTACCAAGCCATTTAAAATTTCTAATTGCGCTTTGTTGCCGAAAACTTTTTGGGCTAATACTGCATTTTGTAAAGCGCCATCGCCATTGTAAACCTCAGATCCAAAGGCTTTGATAATTTCTTCTTTTAGCGGTTGATGATTCTGCATTAACCATTTGGCACGCTCGTCGGCATTATAAATGGGGATTCCCATAGATGCGAAAATGCTGCAAACCAAGGTTTTACCCGAGCCAATACCGCCAGTAATGCCGATTTTCTTTCCCATTATCGTTTAATTATAAAATCTACAAACCCGGGCACAAGCTGAAAACCCACCACATTAGAATCGGTAGAAAGTGCTTTCACCTCGACTTTGCCAATTGCAATTGGCATCTGTTTATAATCTACATAAAGCGAAAATGTGGGAGGATGCTCACTGTTTTTGCTGTAAACTTTCACTCTTATTTTGCTTGGTATTAAACTTACCTGAAGGTTTTTTGGCAGATTTTTAATTTCCGGAACAGCAGTTTCCTGCCATTCTTTTACTTGAAGCAACTTGGGCGATAATCTTACCTCTTGATCGAAAAGTAGCTTCATGTTTGCCGGCAATGTTAGCTTGAATTGAAAACTAGTAGCGTTTACCAAAACATTAGAATCGGGATTTCCAACATTCAGAAATTCTAGTTTCTCGAAATCTTTTGGCGAGCCAACCACCACAACTGAATCTGGCACGAGCTCAATCTCGTTGATAATATATCCTTTGGGTGCAGTAAAATTGGTGTTAACCACAAGCGGGATTTTCTTTTGCATTAAAGAATCTATATCCAATCTTATTTGGGTAGGGAAAACAGAAATAACCCTTGTAGTCATTTGGGTGAAAGTTTGTACTATAGTATTATCGTTTACTAAATTCCATTGTAAAGAATTAGACTGTTTGCTAAGATCGAAATCTAAAATTTCTCTCCTAGAAAACCAATAATCACGCATCAGATTCCACCCCTTGCCTTCAATGT
>DAIRTB010000215.1:0-4902 GCA_036804105.1 Bacteroidota bacterium
CTTTCAGGTTTTGGGTTTGGAAGATTTTGTCGTACATGCCCATTTTCATCATCAACCTAAAGTATGGCAAAAAGTAACACAAGCCTTTGCGTAATTTTAGTAGTGTATAATCAAGCTTGGGAGTTGAGCCCCGCTGGTAAATCTTTTTTTTCTTTTTCGGGTGATGTTGGATTGGTTGTATGCGACAATTCTGCCTCCCCACAAAGTAATTATGTGCCTCGTTTAGAGCGCTTTAAATATGTGCATCAGGGCGATAATCCTGGTGTTTCTACCTCTTATAATCGAGGGGCAACTATTGCGAAAGAATGGAATTGTACGCATCTTTTACTGCTCGATCAAGATACTCAATTGCCAGAAAACTGGTTAAGCGTAATTTCAGCGAGTCTTGAAAAATTTTCAGAACAAGCTATTTTTGCGCCCAGAATTCAAGCCAAAAGCAAAGTTTTATCACCAGCAAAAAATAGCTTGGGTAGAACTTGGTTGCATGCAGAATCTTTACCTGATATTGTAAATTTTTTACATTATTCGCCCATAAACAGCGGCTTATGCATCCGCTTAGAAGATTTTGAAAAAGCGGGCGGCTACAACGAAATGGCGAAATTAGATTTTAGCGACTTTGTTTTTATTGAGCATCTAAAACGTGTTGGTATACAGCAATTTAGAATGTTAAATTTGCAACTCCAACATCAACTTTCTGGAATGGAGGTTCAAACAAATGCTTCTGCATTAAATCGTTTCAAGTATTTCTGTGAGGGAGCAAAAGTATATTCTGAAGTTTCCAAAAATTACTTACCACGCTTTTTTTGGACACTTTTACGTGCCGTACTCTTAACAATTCGACACAAAAGTTTTAGTTTTTTAAAGGTTTTCTATCAGAATTTCCTTCTTTTTAACCCAAAAGCTAGCACATTTACAAAATGAAGATTACAGTTTGCATGGCTACGCACAACGGCGCAAAATATGTTCAGGAGCAAATGCAAAGTATTTTGATGCAGTTGGGCCCAAACGACGAGTTGTTGGTTTCAGATGATGCTTCCACGGATAACACGCCAGTTTTGGTTGCTGCAATGTTAGATTATAGGGTTAAGCTTTATAAAGAACAAAAATTTGATAGCGCAGTTGCCAATTTTGAGTTTCTTTTAAAGAAATCAAGTGGCGATTATATTTTTCTTTCTGATCAAGATGATGTTTGGATGCCCAATAAAGTAGCAATTATGATTGAAGGCCTACAAAAAGCACATCTAGTTGTTTCTGATGCTGAGGTAGTGGATGCTGATCTCGTTAAAATTGCCGATTCTTTTTTCGCAATAAACAAAACTAGAATTGGCGTTTGGGCAAATTTGGCGAAAAATGGATATTTGGGATGTTGCATGGCTTTCAGAAAAGAGGTTTTAGAGATGGCTTTACCATTCCCAAAAGAAATTCCTATGCACGACATTTGGTTGGGCAATGTTGCAGCTTGGTTTTATTCGGTAATGTTTATGCCTGAAAAATTGATTAAATATCGCAGGCATGGCGCAAACGCATCTTCTACTGCGGAAGAGAGCAAACAGGCACTTTCGAAAAAATTAACTGATAGAAAGCAAATTCTGAGGGCAATTATAAACCGTGGTTTTTTCAAAAAATGAAAGTAAGCATTATTACCGTTTGTTATAAATCAGCAAAAACCATTGGGTTTGCTTTGCGATCTGCTTTAACTCAATCTTATTCAGAATTAGAATTTATTGTGGTTGATGGAAATTCGAACGATGGAACAACCGACTTAGTAGCTCAGCTTGGAAAAGAATTTCCAGAACGTAAAATACTTTACAAATCTGAGCCTGACAAGGGAATTTACGATGCCATGAATAAAGGACTTGAGATGGCAACTGGAGATCTGATTGGATTTTTAAATGCCGACGATTTTTTAATGTATCCCGAAGCTATAGAAAATCTAGTTTCAAATTTAGGGTCAGCACAGGCCATATATGCAGATTTAGTTTACGTAGATTCAAATAATGTAAATAAAGTTATTCGTTATTGGAAGTCTGGATTTAAAGCAAATTTTAAATTGGGTTGGATGCCTCCGCACCCAACATTTTATTGTAGAAAGAGCATTTTCGATCAATTTGGCGGTTTCGATGCTTCTTTTAGAACGGCAGGAGATTACGAGTTGATGCTGCGTTTTATTCATAAAAACGGCATCAAAACAAGTTATTTGCCAAAAGTAGTTGTGGGTATGCGAGTTGGTGGAGTAAGTAATGCCACCTTAAATGGACGAAAAAATGCTTTGCAAGAAGAGCAAATGGCATGGATAAGAAACGGACTAAAACTTCCCGTTTACACACTTTTTTTTAAGAAGTTACGAAAGCTTCCGCAATTTGTGGTTCGAGCAAAACGCTAGAGGCTAATTTAAATTGATTTTTATCTAAAGATTATCTTAGTGCTAGATAGAAAACTGATTGTTTTGGTTTAATCCTCAAAAACTTCAATTTCCTTTTGGGCTTTAACCAATTCCGTAAACTTACCAACGTAACGGGTAGCCTTAACAATATGATTATCAATCCAATGGTAATTTCCGCCACGTGGTTTGTTCATCAAAATACCATGATATTTAAAACCGTGTTGGTTTAGCCATGCCTCAGTTACCTCTCTTAAGTTTTCGGTTCTACTGGTAAAAAATGTAATTATATGGCCTTGTTCGTACCATTTATTGCACATTTCTAACGCATTGGGGTAGATTTGTGCAGTTGCCATTCTTTCGGGCTGTTCATTAGGTATATCATCGCAAATGGTGCCATCTATGTCTATAAGAAAATTCTTAGTCTCTTCTTTTAAAACGGGACTAATCTTATTTCCAGACTCATCTGTGGCATCGTTTAATAAATTTGCTGGCGTAATCATAATTTTAGATTAATGTGTAAATTGATGCAAATTTACGAATAAAGTTTATTCACACAGACTTTTGATTTGGTTGTTCAGAATTACTATTTAAAATTTGCTCCATTTTACATAATTTTCATGAAAAATATCAGAATTCAAAGATTAACTTTGCACAATTTTTAAATAGTGGGTCAGCTAAAAGAACTCAATTTGCTATTAATATCTACTCCATTTTATCTGTTGATAATTGGCGTAGAAATTCTTTTCAGCCTAAAACAGCACAGAAAGTATTATAGCCTAAATGGCACTTTAGAAAACATCTATTTAACTACCCTCAATATGTTAATTGATATAGCAACTCGAGGGTTTTCTTTATTTGTACTTTTTGCTTGTTATCAATTTAGATTTATTAGTCTTGAGCAAGGTCTTCTATACTGGCTACTATTGATTGTTTTTCAAGACTTTATGTTTTACGTTTTACATTATGTAGATCATAAAGTTCGTTTATTTTGGGCCATACATGTTACCCATCACTCATCTGACGAATTTAATTTAACAGTTGGCTTTAGATCATCGGTTTTGCAACCCCTGTATCGTTTTGTATATTTTATTCCTTTAGTTTTATTGGATTTCAGACCCGAAGATGTTTATTTGGTTTATGCACTTTCTCAAACTTATGGAATATTGCTTCATACTCGCTATTTCAAATCCTGGGGATTTTTAGATTACATTTTAGTAACTCCAGCTCACAACAGGGTACACCATGGATCTAATGAAATCTACGTTGACAAGAATATGGGCATGTTGTTAATTATTTGGGACCGAATTTTTGGTACATTCCAAGCCGAGGTTGAACCTGTGGTTTATGGAATAACCAAACCCATTCCAGATAGAAGTGTTAATAATCTAGTTTTTGTAGAATGGAAAGAATTATGGGCAGATTTAAAAACCTATAAAGGCTTGAAAAACAGATTGAAATTAATATTTGGCAAACCTGGCTGGAAACCTAGTACTGATTAGTTGATGTGCTGATGTGCTGATGTGCAGATTAGTTCACCAGAATTCTCCAGCCCATTCAAAATCCAAAATCCAAAATCAATTGAGCATTTTGTATATCGACACATAATGCACAAAACTCCCCAGCATTACAAAAATGTGCCAAATAGCATGGTGGAAGCGTTTGTGGCTTTTTACATAAAAATAGATTCCTGATGAATAGAATATTCCGCCCATCAGAATCCAATAGAGAATTTCCATGGGTAGGGTTTTGAGCATTTCTTGAATCATGAAAATCAGCATCCAGCCCATACCTACATATAATGCCAACGATACAAATTCGAATTTTCCAGTAAAAAAGAGTTTGAAAATAGTGCCCACAGCTACAAAACTCCACATAATGGTTAGGTAAAACCCAGCACTTTCTGCTGGTAAGTATTTAATTATTACAGGCGAATAAGTTCCGGCTATCAGAAAGTAAATGCTAATGTGATCTACAATATTGAGCTTCCGTTTCAACTCTGGGTTGTTGGCGGCATGGTAGCTGCTCGATGCCGCATAAACGAACAATAATCCAACACAAAACAAGCTAACCGACCAAATCAGCGGATTCTCTCCCCGTAAACTAGCTTGATAAATTAATACAGGTGCGCCAATCAAACAAAACACAAAACCCGTTAGGTGGGTAATGATGTTGGCTTGCTCATCGCTTAATCGGTTTATTTTTTTTAACACTTAGATAATGGATAATGGACAATTGACCTCGATAATTCGATAATGGCACGCAGATGACACGGATGCGAGCACCACGGATTATCACGGTTTTTTAATATCAGATTTCAAATTTTGAAGGCGAATTTAAGAATATCAACATTGGAGAAACAATAAAAATCAAAAAATCATAAGAAGAAATCAAAAGAACATCAAAAAAGAACATCAAAAAAGTAAATCAAAGAAATCTGTGAAAATCCGAGGAAATCCGTGCGCCCAAAACAAATCCGTGCGGAAGCAAAAAGATTCTGTGCGAAAAAACAAAAAAGGGAG
>DAIRTB010000216.1:0-4819 GCA_036804105.1 Bacteroidota bacterium
GGTACCATTGTTACCGTAACAAATTTAAAAAACGGAAAAACAGTTACCGTAAAAATTAACGACAGGTTGCACCACAAGAACAAACGCATTGTAGATTTAAGCTACGCCGCCGCAAAAGAACTGGATATGATTAAAGCAGGTCTTGCAAAAGTTACGGTTGAAATTGTCTCTTATCCAAACATGACCATTGAAACGCTTTTAGAAGATACCATTTCTCAAGAAGTTCCAGAAAGAGATATGATACAGGATATGTTCTGGCAATAGGGTAAACAAAAAAACATCAATTAACGCTTTCTTTTTAAGGAGGCGTTTTTTTTTGTGAACGTTTTATTGAGTTTGTAATCAACAAAAAAAGCCCCAATTCTTTATTTTAAGAATTGAGGCCATTCAAAGTTTCAAAAACTATCGGTTAGGGATATCTGCCTTAGTAATTTCAATGTGATCGTCTATTTCTTTTAAATCCATAATCTGCTGAAGTGCATCTGGAATAACATCGCTACAAATTACCACAAAAGAGCCTGGAATTGCGCTGCTAATGGCAAAATTGATCGCCTCTTTTTCAAGCTGTATAACTGTTGCCTTAATATTAGGCTTTAACGATCTGATGCCTTCCAGCATTAAATCAATTATTTCCTGCTCAGTTCTGCCTCGTAGGTTTCTATCCTGACGAAGAATTATTTCATCGAACATTTGTGCAGCCATAACGCCAAGCTGACGAATATCATCATCTCTCCTATCGCCAACACCAGCAATTACCCCAATTTTAGGAGACGCTTCAATCTTGTCTAAGAATTTAGCAACCGCTTGGAAACCAGCAGGATTATGTGCATAATCTACCATTACTTGGAACTGTCTGAACTGGAATAAATTCATTCTACCAGGTGTTGTAGCTGGCGATGGTATGAAAGTCTGCAAGGCCATTTTAATATCTTCAATCTTAAAACCTCTGATGAAACCCGAAAGCACAGCAGGCAAAATATTCTGAATCATAAAAGCCGCCTTTCCACCGAAAGTTAGCGGCACATTGGTAACCTTATCCACACGAATTTTCCATTCGCCTTTTGAGATGGTAATGTACCCATTTTCGTAAATAGCGGCTAATCCACCTGCTTTGCAATGCGCTTTAATTCTTGGATTTTCTTCATCCATACTAAATAGAGCAACCTTAGAACTAACCTGAGCTGCCATTTGAAAAACCAAATCGTCGTCGGCATTGAGAATGGCGTAACCATTTGGGTGAACGCTATTCGCCACTACCCCTTTTACTCGAGCCATGTCTTCCAGATTGTTTATACCCATCAGACCAAGGTGATCTGCGGCAATGTTGGTCACAATTCCGATATCGCAAGTTTTAAAACCTAAGCCCGAACGAAGTATTCCTCCCCTTGCAGTTTCTAAAACGGCGAAATCTACTGTTGGATCTTTCAAGATAAATTCTGCACTCCAAGGCCCAGTGCAATCTCCTTGCATCATCAATCGGTTTTGTATGTAAATTCCATCAGTTGTGGTGAAACCAACTTTGTAACCCATCGATTTTACCATGTGGGCGATTAAGCGAGTAGTTGTGGTTTTACCGTTGGTTCCGGTAACGGCAATAATGGGAATCATAGAACTTTTACCAGGGGGATAAAGCATATCTACCACAGGTTCAGCCACATTGCGGGGCAAGCCTTCTGTTGGGGCGATGTGCATTCTGAATCCCGGTCCAGCATTTACTTCTAAAACCGCACCTCCGTTTTCGTTCAAGGGAACAGAAATATCGGGTGTCATAATGTCGATTCCGCAGATGTCTAAGCCAATGATTCTCGAAATCCGCTCTGCCATAAAAACGTTATACGGATGCACTATTTCGGTTACATCGGTAGCGGTGCCACCTGTGCTTAGGTTTGCCGTTGCTTTCAAATACTGCACTTGTCCAGCAGGCAGAACATCATCTAAAGAAAGATTATTTTCTTTGAGGATGTTGAGCGTGCTATCGTCTATTTTAATGGCGGTAAGCACCTTTTCGTGCCCATAGCCTCTTCTCGGATCTGAGTTTACTTTTTCAATTAATTCTTTTATAGATGATTTTCCATCTCCAGTTACGGCAGCAGGCGTGCGTTTTGCACCTGCAACAAACTTGTGATCGATAACCAATAAACGATGATCTAAACCGGTGATAAACTTTTCGGCAATTACCGATTTGCTATGCTTTTTAGCCGATTCTAAAGCCGCTTTGGCTTCTTCCCAATTGGTAATGTTGATGGTTGCACCTCTACCATGATTGCCATTGATGGGTTTCGTAACAATTGGATAACCGATTCTGGCAATTGCGGCTTGAAGATCGTCTTCATCGTAAACAATAGTACCTCGAGGAATTGGAATATTATGGGCTTCGAGTAAGTTTTTGGTTTCTTCTTTATCGCAAGCTATTTCTACTCCAATATTGGAGGTATTAGAAGTTACGGTTGCCTGAATTCTGGTTTGATTTACTCCGTAACCCAATTGAACCAAAGAGTGTCTGTTTAAGCGGATGTATGGAATGCCACGAGAAACGGCTTCGTCTACAATACTGCCAGTACTTGGGCCCAAGCGCTCGTCTTCCCGAAGCTCTCTCATGGCTTGAATATCGTCTTCGAGGTTGTAATCGGTGCCAGCAATTAGGGCTTCAGCAATTCTTACCGATGATTTGGCTGAATAGCGCCCAACTTTTTCTTCCATGTAGGAAAAAACAACGTTGTAAACACCCTCTTCTCCTGTGCCTCTGGTTCTGCCAAAACCGCAATCCATACCAGCCAAGGTTTGAATTTCTAGGGCTATATGTTCAATTACATGTCCAATCCAAGTGCCTCTTTCTACTCGATGAAAGAAACCTCCTCTATCGCCCTCAGAGCATCTATGCTCAATTAATGTAGGGATTAAGGCTTCCAATCTTTGTCTAAAGCCTGGAATTTTATCGGTTGGGCGTTCCTCTAATTCGCCAATATCTAGTTTCATTACAACCAGCTTATGACGTCTAACAGACCAATAATTTGGCCCTTTCATAACCTTAATATCGAGTATCTCCATTTAATCTAATTTCGAAAATTTTATAAATAAGGTAGCAAAATGGCTATTTTTTTATTCATTATCAATATTTTTGTCAACAAAATAAAAAAAATGGTTCCTAAAGGGAAATTAATAGCTATTGGCGGCAACGAAGACAAGGGAACTGAAACAGAAGCAGGCTTTCAACCAAAAGAAACACTTAACTTTTTCGAATACGGCATTCTTAAAAGAGTGGTAACTGAAACTAAACATGGCAGTAATTCTAGAATTGAGATTCTAACTACTGCCTCTAGCATACCAGAAGAAGTTGCAGAGAATTACCTAAAAGCATTTAGCAGACTTAATTGTGTTAATGTTGGGCATCTGGATATTCGAGATCGAGAACAAACAACACGCCCTGAATTTATTGAACGCATAAAAAATGCAGACGCAGTAATGATCTCTGGTGGAAACCAACTTAGATTAAGCATGATATTGGGTGGAACTGAAATCCATCATATACTTATAAATCGATTGAAAGAAGAAACAGATTTCTTAATTGCTGGAACAAGTGCAGGCGCAATGGCTATGTCGTCTACCATGATTTACCAAGGCCACAGCACGGATTCGCTACAAAAGGGGGAGGTTAAAATAACCACTGGTCTGGCGCTGATAAACAATGTAGTAATCGATTCTCATTTTGTAAAACGAGGTAGATTTGGCAGATTAGCACATGCTGTTGTTTCCAATCCATTTTGCTTGGGCATTGGATTAGGAGAAGATACTGGTGTAATAATTACCGAAAACAATCGCTTAGAAACCATAGGCTCTGGGCATGTAATAATTTTCTATGGTAAAGATATAAAACACAGCAACATAGCAGATACCTCTGAGGGATCACCACTTTCTATTGAAAATATGGTGGTGCACATTATGGCTAAAGGAAATGTATATTACTTAAAAGAAAATAAATTCTTGGCCAAAGAGGTGATTTGATGGTGATGATTATTTTTGCTAAACTTCCCAAAAGTAACTGATTATTAACCTTTTATGCTAGTATTTTGCAACTTTCGGGAAGTAATTGCACCTGCTCACTTCCCGAAAGTAAATGATTATTAAATTTATGTGCTAGTGTTGAGCAGCTTTCGGTAAGTGGTCGTAACCTACTTAACTTGGACGTTAATCAAATTTTACTATACCCTTTCTAATTTCTGAAATCCGTATAGTAGATTTCAAAGAAACTACCCCAAAACAAAACATCCCGAAAGCGCCATCTCTCGGGTTTTTTGTTTTGAATTAGGAATTAGGAGGCTGACGCATCTCCTTTCTCCATTCTCCTAATTTATGTCGCAACTATGGTGCTGAAATTACATTGCGTTGCACTCTACTACTAAGATTTCGCACCTATAGGCGCTTTATAATGCTCACAGATTTCTTTGGCGCAAGAATTTTTCGGGTTTTTACAGATTTATTAGTCCACGTTTTTCTGCCGTTTTTCAATTTGTTGAAATCTCTAATGGAATAGCTCCTTTCGAGTGAAATTCTGTTGAATATAGCCCACGATTTCAACCGTGGGGAAATCAATAAAGTTAATATTTACAACGGTTTCAACCGTTTTTTTAATTTCTTGGCAACAGTTTTCTATTTTCTGAACTTGTTGCCAAAAATTTGGCAACACTTTCTTATTTTTAATAAACTGTTGCCAAGATTTAGGCAACGGTTTTTCATTTTTAAAATCCGTTGCCAACTATTTCAAATCCCAAGCCCCCCAAAACAAAACAACCCGAAAGCGCCAGCTCTCGGGTTGTTCCTT
>DAIRTB010000217.1:0-576 GCA_036804105.1 Bacteroidota bacterium
AAAGGCGTTATGCAATTTGTGTTTATGCACAGATTTGGCGCATTTAGCGACGATTTCTTTTATAATTTCCTTGGCTTAGATCAAGCTGTTGTAAGAATTAGTTTCGATTACAGTCCGACAGATCGCTTCAATTTTGCAGTTTCTAGAAATAGTGAGGCCAAAGTTTACGATGCCTTTATTAAATACAAAATCTTAAGACAAAGCACTGGGAAGGTAAATATGCCCATCAGCCTTTTATTTTATTCTAGTTTTAATATGAGCGCTTTACGGTGGACAGATAATCTTCCGCATAAGTTTACGGATCGATTAAGCTATGTGCATCAATTAATTATCGCTAGAAAGTTTAGTGAGCGTTTCTCTTTTCAAGTTGTTCCAACTGTGGTACACTTTAATTTTGTAGATCGGATTGCGCAACCAAATGATATTTTTGCAGTTGGTTTTGGTGGAAGATTTAAGTTAAATCAGCGTTTGGCTCTAACCTCAGAGTACATGCTGCAACTGCCGAAAAATACCTTTGTAAATCAAGATGGCAATTTAGATCCTTACAACAATGCCTTATCGCTTGGTTTAGATATT
>DAIRTB010000217.1:586-4802 GCA_036804105.1 Bacteroidota bacterium
TGGCGGCCACGTGTTCCAACTCCATTTAACAAATTCTAGAAGCCTTGCAGATCCGTATTGGATTGCCCGCACACCAGGCAGCTGGACCAAAGGAGATATCTATTTCGGGTTTAATGTATCGAGGGTTTTCACGCTTAAGAAACCCAAGAAAGTAGAGGCACCAAGTTTTTGATGTGATGATGCTCTTAACCGTTAGATCAAGTTAACAAAATGAATCGATTTTAAAAACAACAGATTGATAATTAATAGTGCAAATAAT
Organism: Bacteroidota bacterium; assembly: GCA_036804105.1. Taxonomy (GTDB): domain Bacteria; phylum Bacteroidota; class Bacteroidia; order UBA7662; family DAIRTB01; genus DAIRTB01. Next base: position 846 of record DAIRTB010000217.1, read on the forward strand.
CGTGTTCAAAAGAAAAGGTAACCTTCCCTACAAACTCCCTCTCAAAATCAAATTATTCTGGTTTTCAATTTGATCTCTTTTATTTTCCAAAATCATGTGTGCAAGGGTTATGCCCATTTGTTTAAAGTCTGTTGAGATGGTGGTGATACCATTTTCAACCACCTGTTTAAGTGGCGTTTCGTTATAAGAAATAATGCCGAAATCTTTCCCTAAAACCAATGTTTGTTCTTTAGATTTGAGAATCACTTGCACCAAATCTCGATCGTCTGGAATAACATAAACCTCGCCTTTGTTAATGGTACTGTTGGTAAAATCTGAGATTACTTCGTAAGCAAAACTAAAATCATTACAAAAGTTTTCGAAGCCATTTTTCATACCCATTGGTTCTTTAAATCCGGGAAAGATGAGAATCATTTTCTGGTATTGATCTAAAAGCGATTTCGCCTGCTTTAGCCCCTCGTACATGTCTTTTACAAAGTTCTGATAAATAGCAGGATACGCACTTAAATCAGGATTGGTTTGGTCTAAAACATACACGTCTTTTGGAGGCAAAGTCTTAATTATCGCCGCAGCAGCAGATAAATTGCTGGGCATCACAATGTATTTGGTGTAGTTTCCATTGCTCTCGTTTATCAGTTTTTTAAACATCGCCAAATTGAAATGGTGGAAATAAATATCAACTTGTGCTTTGTTTTTTAAAGCCGCAAGAAAAGCAGTATAGATATCTTCCTTAAAACTGTTCAGTTCGTCGAACAGCAAGAAATAACGTTGCTCGAAACTCATTTCTATGCTTTTAACATAGTAGCCTTTCCCAAGAATTGCATAAATAATTCCTCGCTTCTTTAGTTCTTCATAAGCCAACAAAACAGTATCTCGTGAGATCGAAAAGTCTATGCTCAAGCGATTTACAGAGGGTAATTTTACATCCCGTTTTAATCGCTTTTCAGCAATGGCCTGTTCAACTGACTTTACAATTTGCTTATACTTGGGAAGTCCAGAATCAACATTTATAGAAATTGTCTTCATTAAATTAGCATTAACTGGTGGGAAATTACAACAAACTGGTAGGTATTGGTATGGTAAACACAACAATTACTTTACTTTTGAGATTAGCTTAACAAAATTTAATGCGAAGTATAGAATTTCCGGAATTAGAAGAATCAAAAGTTATAGAACCATTTGGCATTCACCTCAACGGATCTAAAGTTAATTGCTACACCCTTCAAAACGAAAATGGAATAGAAATGAAGGTTTTAAACTTTGGAGCAACCATACAATCGCTCAAAATTCCGATTGAGAATGGAACCAAAGTAGATGTTGTTTTAGGTTTCGATTCCCTTGAGCAATATGTGGAATCTTATCAATTTCCCTCACCACCTTATTTTGGGGCCATTGTAGGGCGGTTTGCAGGAAGAATAAATCAGGCTAAATTTAAGCTTAATAGAACTGAAATTAACCTTTCTAAAAACCTTGGTCAAAATCATTTACATGGTGGAAAAATTGGTTTCAGCCAAGCCATTTGGAGCTTACAAATGCTGAGTAAAAACGCTATAATTCTTGAATATCTCAGCCAAGAAAATGAAGAAAACTATCCTGGCTCGCTAAAAACTCGTGTTTCTTACTCGCTAACAGAGCAGAACGAGCTAAAGGTAGAAATGTGGGCAACCTCAAACGAAGACACTTTGGTTAACCTTACCCAACACAGTTATTTTAACTTAGATGGCCATTCTGAAGACATTGTAAATCAACTAGTTTCAATTAAATCAGACAAGATTTTGGAAACAAACATCCTCAATATTCCAACTGGTAATTTTGTTCCCTTAGAAAACCACCCTTTCAATTTTTCATCGCCAAAAGCCTGTCCGCAGAAAATAGACCACACTTTTGTGTTGAACAAGAAAGGTTCAGAACAAGCGGTTTTAATCAGCCAAAAAAATAAATTGAAGATGATGGTTTCTACCAATCAGCCTGCCATTCATATTTATGTTGGCGGTAATTGTTTCAATCTCGTTGATGGAAAAAACGGTGAGAATTATCACGCATTAAGTGGAATTTGTTTTGAAGCACAGAATTTTCCAGATGCGCCAAATCACCCCCATTTCCCAAATGCTATTCTAAAAAAAGGTGAAGTTTATAATCACCAAACCACATTCAAATTCGAATCTTTAAAGTAAAATATCATGAAGAAAGTACTGTTCTTGCTTATTACCTTTTCCTTCTTTTCCTGCGAAAAAGAGATCAAAAAAGGCGCTCCAAAACCGCCACCTGCAGAGCTTGAGTACAAGGCAGCCGATATGTCTTTTCTTCCCTTAATTGAAAGCGAAGGCACTATTTTCAAGCACGAAAATTTGGCTCAAGATCCCTTACTTACCCTAAAAAATGCAGGTTGCAACACCATTAGAATGCGCTTATGGCACAACCCTGTAAGTGGAGTTACTGGGTTTACAGAGGTGAAAAATTTTGCAGCAAGGGTGAAGCAAATGGGCATGAAAGTTTGGCTTACGGTTCATTACTCAGACACTTGGGCAGATCCAGGCAGACAAACCAAACCGGCAGCTTGGGAAGCATTGAGTTTTGCAGATTTAAAATTGGCAGTGGCTGCTTACACTACTCAGATTGTAACTGAAATAAATCCCGACATCATGCAAATTGGAAACGAAACCAACGATGGTATGCTGTGGCCAGATGGAAAATTATCATCTAACGAAACTCAATATTTAGATATTGTTAATGCAGCTTCTGCGGCAATTAGAGCCAATTCTAGTACGGCAAAAATAATGTTGCATAGTGCAGGTTTAAATACATCCACATACTTTTTCAATAAAGTTAGAAATGTAGATTTCGATTATATTGGTCTTTCCTATTACCCAATTTGGCATGGCAAAAGTCTATCTGATCTTCAAGCAATGATGAATACCCTTGGATCAACTTACAATAAACCAGTGGTTATGGCTGAGATTTCTTACCCGTTTACGCTAGACTGGAACGACTACACCAACAACATTATAGGTTTAGAAAATCAATTGGTTCCGGCTTATCCTGCCACACCAATTGGTCAGAAAAATTTCGTAGCTGAAATAGTAAGTATGGTGAAAAAGAACCCCAAAGGAATTGGTTTTTGCTATTGGGGCGCAGAATGGATTGCACACAGAGGTCCAACTGCAAGCAATGGGTCTACTTGGGAAAACCAAGCTTTGTGGGATTTTAATAACAACTCGCTTCCAGCCTTAGAGGCATTTAAATAAACTTTTATGAAATTAAGAATTCTCACAGTCTTGAGTTTTTATACACTTTTTCTCGTAATAAGCTGTAAAAAATCGGAAGCACAAAAAAACAAACCCGCAACCTTTTTTGCCAAAGGTGCAGATGTGAGTTGGTTGCCGCAAATGGAAGCCACGGGCTACAAATTTCTAGATACTTCTGGTAAGGAAACCGATTGTCTTTTGCTATTGAAAAACAGAGGGATGAATTCGGTTCGCCTTCGAGTTTTTGTAAATCCAAGCAACGATAAAGCAAGTGGACATTGCAGCAAAAAAGCAACTGTAGCAATGGCTTTACGTGCACAAAAAATGGGCATGAAAGTGATGATCAATTTCCATTACTCAGATTCTTGGGCAGACCCAGGGAAGCAATTCAAACCGAAAGCATGGGAAAATCATTCGTTCGCAGAGTTGTTAGATGATGTTTATAACCACACTTTCGAGGTAATCGACACGCTTAAAAAAGCCGGTGTAACTCCAGAATGGGTTCAAGTTGGAAACGAAATTCCTGGTGGCATGCTTTGGCCTGATGGAAGTACCAATAATTGGGAGCAGCTTGGTCAATTGCTCAACAAAGGTTACGATGCGGTAAAAGCAGTTGATAAGCGTATCAAGGTGATAGTACATGTGGATGAAGGCAACAACCATGAGAAATTTTTAAATTTTTTCGACAATGCCACAGCTCAAAAAGTGCGCT
>DAIRTB010000218.1:0-4787 GCA_036804105.1 Bacteroidota bacterium
AACAGGTTCAAGTATTAAACAAGCAGGAAATTTAATGAAGGCATAATTGCTATCACTATATTTAAATTTTGCTTTTCTAATGTTTCACAAACTTACTGGCAGTAAAATCTCCATCGCTAGTTTGCAATTTAATTATGTAAACGCCTGATGAATAATCTTTAAAAGGTAAGGTGCTCTCTTTATTAAGATTAAATCCTTGTGCTAGTATTTTACCTTGTAAATCAATTAATTGCCATGTTTTTATTGCTTGCTGTGCTTGGATAAACAACCATTCGCCCCGTGAAAAGATTTGGGTGCATTCTTTACTTGTTACATTTGTACTTGCAATAATACTACTGCAAGCTTGCAATTTTGCAAGCACATTTTGTCTTAATTGTGGAAAAGCTTGATAAAATACTGTTCCCGGACATTCTGTGTTACAACCTGACCTGTGCCCATCAATTATTCCAGTATTTAATGCGTCATTCGAGCCAAGCGGATGTAAATCGAAATGAGTAGGATTTAGAAACGATTTTTCCATTTTCCAAGTGAGCAAGTCTTCTAGTTTATCTATTGCATCTTGATTCGGAACACTGTTTGTGAAAGTACCTAGCATACAAATTCCCATGGTATTACTATTTTTTGAGCAAAAATGAGCTCCTCTTATATCGTCTTGGTCTGCCACACCTTGAGGGTCTCTTCCGGCAAAAAGTAATCCGTTGGGTGCAATCAAGTAATTGTAGCCAATATCGTCCCACCCATTACTTTGGGTGTGATACAAGTATATGTTTCGAATTGTTTGAAGATAATTTGTATCCGTATTGGAACCAGCAGAATGGTGAATAATTACATGTTTTACAATTGTGGAAGCAGGAACGATTGTAGGAGTAGGCAATCCTGATCTCCAAACTTGTTGTGAAATCAAGCTTGGTTGTTGACAACCTCCCGTTAGTATAGATTGGGTAAACTCAGGAATTTCAATCTGTGGAGCATAAACCCCCCGAATGCGAAGGCTGCCAGAATAGTTTTTTATTGATAAATTGATTACTTGTTTTGAACCATTAAATTGGTACAATTCAGTAATATACCTGTTACTGAAATCTAAAGTATCTTCATGATTTGGTTTTAAAGCAATTTGAGAACCATCTTCGTCTACTAGTTTTATATTACTCCACCTTACTGGTGAAATAGAGGAAAAGGATATAGCAGTATGAGGTGGCAATTTTTTAATTTGGTAATCTGTATTGCTATCAAGTTCAACAATAACCTCAAATGCAAAATCATTTTGGCTTACTAATTCGAAGTTTAATAAAACCTGACCATGAATCGGACTAAATGATAATATTAAAAGTAAGAATAGGATCAAATTTTTCATGTGTAAATTTAGGTATAAAAAGGTCTATAGATTTGTAATATTATTGTCAAAAGTTACAAGAAGAATGCGACACTATAAAAAAAAATTTCTTGAAATCCTGATTATTTTAGCGCAAAATGGTCTGTAAAGCATTGATTTTTAGTTTAATAGACTCAGTCAATTCAAGTAAGTTATTACCACTAATATTCAAGTAAATTTTACATTGGATTAATATTTCATTGAATTCAGCAAGACTATTCGGATTTATTTTTATACCAACCTTATCTGATTTAGATAATTTTCGCCCATCGTTTTTCCATAGGTAATGGTGATGAAAAGACCAGTTTTGAAGCTCAGGATAAATTAGATTTTTAAGTGCAACTTGTATTAAACTTGAGGGATATAAATCCTCACCTCTAACAATATGGGTGACGCCGTAATAAACATCATCAACTACTGATGTTAACTGATACGCAAATTGGCCGTCTTTTTTACGGATAATGGGATATTGGCTAATCTCAAGACCTTCATTTTCTATTGTAGAATTCATTTTTAAAAAACCTGGAAGGTTAGAATCTTCCACTTGAATATTTAAGCGCCAAGCTGAATCTGGCTTTTCAGGCTCATTTCCCACCAATTCTTTAGGGTAAATGCCATTATAGCTGCTCATTAACTCCGTTCGAGATAAATTGCTGGGAAACACTACACCCTTTTGCTTCAAGACCTCAAAAGCACTTTGGTACAATGGAATACGAAACTCCTGAGACCAATTGTGCTCAAAATCATCTAAATTTTTAGGCCCAAAATCGTATGTAAGCCCAAAACTATTTAGGCAATCGAAAATGTGTTGAACATATTCGGGCCTTGTTCTGGCTGTGTCTAAATCGTCAATTCTCAAAAGAATTTTGGCATTTAGTGCTTTGGCTAATAGAAAATTTAGGGTAAAGTTGAACAGGTTGCCTGCATGTAAAAACCCACTTGGGGTTGGAGCATATCTGAAAACCAATTCATTTTTCATTAGAAATCTATTTAGATTCTCCTAAAAATGGCAATGCTTTGGGTTGGTTCTTAACCAGTTTAAAACGGTCTTCCACATGTGTTTTTATGTGTTTTGTAGCTTGAGATATGGAATCAGTAAACATAACCAAGTCTAAATCCTCAGGAGAGATTGTTCCAGCTTCCACCATTTTGGGTAGAAAATCTCTGAATCCCTGCCAATAATCTAAACCCATTACCACAATTGGAAAATTCTTAATCTTACCTGTTTGAATTAAAGTAAGGGTTTCAAAAAACTCATCTAAAGTACCAAAACCTCCTGGCATTACCACAAATGCGTATGAATACTTTAAGAGCATTACCTTGCGAGTAAAAAATTCTTCCATTTCCACAAAACGATCCATATAAGGGTTATGCGATTGTTCATGAGGCAAAATAATATTACAGCCAACACTTCGGCCTCCAACATCTTTTGCCCCTCTATTTCCCGCCTCCATAATTCCAGGGCCTCCACCCGTCATAATTGTAAAGCCTTCCAATGCTAATGAAGCAGAGATCGATCTTGCCATTTCATAATATGGGTGATCTTCTTTAAATCTCGCAGAACCGAAAACCGTTACACATGGCCCAATGAAATGGAGTTTCCTAAATCCTTTTACAAAGCTGAACATAACCTTAATGGCAAATCGCAAATCTTTTAATCTAGCCCGTGGACCACTTAAAAAGTTACTTTCTTGTTGATTTATGTAAAACGATTTAACTGTATTTTTTGTCATTTTCTTAAATTATCTAATTGAATCTCTTAGTAAGATTTTAAAAATGAAATTTTTTGAATATTAGTTCAAAAAAGAGTATTTACAGTTTTTATGTGTACTTAACTTAAATCGATAGGAAGAATATTTATTTAATATACTCAAAGCATCAAATTACACCACTTCAAAAATCAGCTTAGTTTATCAAATCTAACCCGATATCTTTCCGAAAATGCATACCATCGAAGTGAAGTGTATTGGCTGCTTTATAGGCAGTTTTTCTAGCTTCTTCAATTGAACTGCCTAAGGCTGTTATCGCTATAACTCTTCCTCCATTGGTTAGAAGTTCATTTTTATTAATTTTTGTACCAGAATGAAAAATCAAAGCATCTTTCACTAAATCAATTCCTGTAATTATCTTGCCTTTGTGGTAACTTTCCGGGTAACCTGCTGAAGTAAGCACTAAGGTTGAAGCAGTTTCTGGAATAATTTCAAAATCATCAACCCTGCCTTCATTTAGATTGAGAATTGTTTCAACAAAATCGGTTTTTATTCTTGGTAATACTGCTTCCGTCTCAGGATCGCCCATTCTGCAGTTGTATTCAATTACAAAAGGATCATCGCCAACCTTCATCAACCCAATAAAAATAAACCCGAAATAAGGGATATTTTCTTCCTTTAGTCCATTAAGTGTAGGTTCAATTATTTGTTTTTTAACTTTTGTCATGAAGTTTACATCAGCAAATGGCACTGGAGAAATTGCGCCCATTCCACCAGTATTTAGGCCAGTATCGCCATCACCAATGCGTTTATAATCTTTTGCCTCTGGTAAAATAAGGTATTCAGTTCCGTTGGTTAAAACGAAAACGGAAACCTCAATACCGTCTAAAAATGATTCTATAACTACTTTCGAACCAGCATTTCCAAATTTTCCACCAGCCAACATCAGTTCTAATTCTAGCAATGCTTCTTGATGGTTCTTGCATATTAATACGCCTTTTCCAGCGGCTAAACCATCAGCTTTTAAAACAATTGGTAGTTCAGATTGCTTAATATATGCTTTTGCGTCAGCAATTGTATCTCTATTGAAAGTAGCATATTTTGCAGTCGGAATATTGTACTGCTGCATGAATTTCTTAGAAAAGTCTTTCGATCCTTCCAATTGAGCTCCCAAAGCTTCTGGGCCAAGAACAATTAAGCCTGGAACCTCATTCTTTAAAAAATCTGAAATGCCATTTACCAAAGGATCTTCTGGCCCAACAATTACTAACCGAATATTTTCAGTTTTTACAAGCGAGGCGATGCCATGAAAATCAGCTAACTCAATGTCTTTATTTTCGCCAAACTGAGCTGTTCCAGGGTTTCCTGGAGCAATGAATAGTTTTTTGCAGAGCTTACTTTGTGAAATTTTCCATGCAAAGGCATTTTCTCTTCCTCCAGAACCTAGAATTAAAATGGAAATGGTTTGTTCTTGCATTTCTTAAAATTTCACGTTTGTAATTATGGTTTCGAGCTCTCTTATCAGCTCTCTTTTTTTTCCTTTTGGGTGATAAACGGATCCTATAAATTCGTAGATCTTGTTTTCTTTTGTATTCAGAACAGAATAAGTAATCATAGGCCCTCCCATAAAATCGTTTTCAACTTTCCAAAGCGTTCTAATCCTTAAAGCTTCCAACTTTTTAAAATTTATTTTTTCTACGTAGGGT
>DAIRTB010000219.1:0-4783 GCA_036804105.1 Bacteroidota bacterium
AACCGTTAATAGTTCCTTTTAAGTTTGTTCTACCAGTAATACCAAATGCAGCATCAGGTGTTACAAAGGTTTGACGAGAGAATGGTGTTCCAGAAATTGCGTTGGCTACTAGGTTGAATCCAAAGTTTTCTAAGATATTCCTGTCTTTAATTTTCGGGCCGTTGTAATTTTTACCAGATCCATATCTAAAATCGAAATTGGCAACAAATCTATGGCGAGCATCGAAACTTAAAGGAACTGGAGTTCTTAATCCATCTAAACCGGCTTGAATAATGTTGGTTGCAAATTCTGGATTTGAACCTGTACCATCTGCAAATTGAAGGGTATAACTTGCATCCATTCTTACATTGCCAATTCTACGTAAATCGTATGAAAGCGTTAAACCTTTAACTGTACCAAAATCTATGTTTCCAAAAGTATTGTAGTTAATTGGATAAGCAAAGTTGATTGGAACAATCTGAATCATATCTCTTAACTCTCTGTAGAATGCTTGGATGGTTAAAGCAGAAACTCTATTTAACTTTTGCTTAAAGCCCAATTGATAATCAATAGTTGTTTCTGGACGAAGCGCTGAGTTACTAATTGTACCACCAATATTTTGTAGGAAGAAAATATCAATTGGATTGAATCTTAATTGTTGCGATGGTCTTTGGGTTAAAACATCGTAATGTGCAAAGAATTGAGCCTCATCTGAAATTGGGAACGAGAAAGCAACACGTGGCATTACGTTCCACTGTGGTTGGTAATCTCCAAATGCAGTAGCATCTACTGTTTGTTGACTCGGATTTTTTAAGAATGGGGTAACACGACCATCTGCTGAGTTTTGAGCAATTGGAGTAGGAATACGTAACTCCTCACCATTTGAACCAAACCAACGATCGCCATCACGGTAACCTAAAATTGAAGGGGTTGAGCTATTTGCATCGTTTACATACACAACTACATCATTACCCAAAAATTCTGGAATGGTATTAGCGTTTAATAAATTAACACCTGGTCTAACAGTTCCATTTTTCACATCTCCAATAGTGTATGCTTCATACAAATTATACGGATCGTTTAAAACAGGTTGGTTTGCATCAAATCTATCCACACGAACGCCTAAACGGAACACTAAATCGTCGAATTCGAAACGATCTTCTAAGTAAAATGCTAAGTAAGAAGGTCTGAATGCATCAATAGGTCTGTTTTCAGGATCATTAAAGAAATCTAACGCACCGGGTCTTCCAGTAACTTTCTTTCCTGTATGATCGTATCCAAAATAGTTTACAAAACTGTTACCATTATTCAATAACTCGTTAGCAGAGAAGAAATCAACTTTCATATCCTTTGGATCTAATCTGTCGATAAAAATAAAGTCGGTACCATCTACTGGTAAACCTAAAGATTGTCTAAGGTTTCTGTCGAATGTTCCCTGAACCGCACCATTGTATAAACGATTATAATTGATAGTATCTAAGAAGAAACCAAATTCATCTAAAACATAATTTGGATTGGCTAAATCTAATTCAGAAATGTGTCCATTTGCTAAACCACGTGCTAGACCCCAAAGGCCAGTGTTGGTCTCAAATGGATTTAAAGCATATCCTCTATCTGTACGTTGATCGAATTCAACACCAAATTTTATGGTGTGACCTTTAAAGTCTGTTTGGAAATTACCCGTTAAACGGAAAATATTGTTTTGACCGTAAGAATAGCCACCTGGTTGGAAACCTGGTGCTCTCCAAATTCCATAAATACTTCTAGGTTGTAAACCGTTAACTAAACCACCAATTAATTGTAACTCATCTAAGTTGTTTATTGGCAGACCATCTAAAATATCAAAAATTTGAGTATTGTAGTTAGATAAAATGTTATCGTAAGTTCCTGGGGTGTATTGCAAATCTGTGAAAGCAAATCCTTCTAGAACTCTGTGTGGTGCTGTGTATAAAATAGTATCTCCAGTTATTGGATTTCTAATTCTCAATGAGTCATCGCTTATTGCATAGAATGGCTGAAGGTTAACATCGAACTTTCCATTATAACCATAGGCAAAAGCCTCTCTACCAAGGTTAGCATCTTCTGCTCTAAAGTTGGTTCTACCATAATCTACTTGAATAGAATATGCAGCGTTCCTAAAATTGCTAGAAGACTGCTCTCCTTCCGCTGGATCTGCAAAAGACTGACGAATACGAGCAAACGTTCTCCAAGTTTCGTTTTCAGAATATCTGAAGTTTTGACTATTGAAAACAGAGTTTTGACGGCTAAAGTCTTGACCCCAAATTCTATCGTAGGTTCCTCCTAAGGTTACACCAAAATTTTGGTTTGGTGCAAAGTCTAGTTTCCCTGCAAAAGAAACTCTGTTTCTTTGTGCGTTTGGTCTAACATCTACCAATTCCATTTCGTCTATACGAACAAACTCACCTTCTTGTATAAAACCTACCCCTGTTGGAGATGGTCTTAAAGGGTTCGCTTGAATTTGTGCTAAACGATCAGGGTTTAACTGCCAGTTTCCGCCAGCAGATGGATTTGCATCTTTTTGAGTTTCTGCCTCTAAAGCCATAAAGAAACCAAGAATAGAGCGTTCGTTCTTATCTCCTTTATTTACTTTTAATAGCGGACCAGATAAGTTAACCGATGCTAGGTTATAACCATAAGGTTCTAAAACACCAGCCGAGGTCAAAATTTCTGCACCACCAAAGAATTGACCAGATGGCCCTCTAGTAGTAATACTTACAATACCACCAGTAGCATCACCATACTGAGCAGGAATACCACCGGTTAAAACGGAGGTTTGCTCAATAGCCTGACTTGGAATGTTTGGCGTACCTCTGGTTCTTATACCATCTACAAAGTACTGTGTTCCGTCTGATCTAGATCCACGCATTTGAAGCGCAGCACCTTCATCAGCTTGGAAAACGCCAGCTGATGTTGCAGCAATGGAGTTTACATCCCTTGTTGGTAATGCCGCAATTGCGGCACGATCAACAATCTTGTCTGTTGGCGGATCCTTTGTTATCAAAGGATTAGCATAATCGGTAATAATAACTGCTTCCAAATCCAAACCAGATGATGCTACAAGCGCTATATTTTGCGCAGTAACTTTATCAGATGATACTCGGATACCATTTACTTGTGCAGGAGTATAGCCTACATAAGTAACCTTGATATCGTAAGTACCTGGAGAAAGGTTCGATATTTTGTACCTTCCATTTAAATCGGTTGACCCACCACCTCTTTGTGTCCCACCAACGAAAGCTACCACGTTGGCAAAGGGAATTCCTTCTTTTGTTTTGGCATCTGTAATTACTCCATTTATGGAGCCAGTTTGGGCAAAAGCCGCCGCTGATACAGTTAGCAGAAGGATGATTGCGTAAAGTTTCTTTAGCATATCTACTCGTTTTTCAAATTATTAACGGCTAAAGTAGATATTTTTAGGGCACTTTTTCAAATAAATCGTGTTTAATGATGTCAAAAAATTGTCAGATTTTATATTGCTATTTTCACTATTTATCCATTTGCTTATTTTACAACACTATATCCATTAACATTTTCTTAACGTGTAATTTCACTTCAAATAATAAATTCTCCATTTTAAGCTCTAAACTTGGTTTTTCTTACTTATAATTGAAAAATGGAAATACAGAAATTGAAGGCCATAATTCCAGTTGCCGGCATTGGAAGCAAATTAAGACCACACACGCACACTCACCCAAAAGCGCTCATTCCGCTAGCAGGAAAACCTATTTTAGGCCACATTTTAGATCGACTTCTAAAAGCTGGAGTTACCCATTTTACCTTTATTGTAGGTTACATGGGAGATAAAATTAAGGCTTTTATTGCTACCCATTATCCAACCATAGAAGCAAGCTTTGTAATACAACTCGACAGCCAAGGAATTGGCCATGCGCTTTGGTTAGCTCGTGAAGAAATTCTTGAAGAAGAAGCTTGCCTAATTGTTTTAGGCGATACGGTTTTCGAAGCCAACTTAGAAGAATTGGTAAAACAACCCATCTCTTCTTTAGGAACGAGAAGGGTTGACGACCCAAGATTTTTTGGTGTTGCAGAAATAGATTCTAAAACAGGTTTAGTAAAAAAGTTGGTAGAAAAACCTGTTTTCCCAAAATCTAACATTGCTTTGGTTGGCATTTACTATATAAAAGATGCGCCACTTTTGGTAAAAGCACTTGACCACATTATACAAAAAAACTTTAAAACACAAGGCGAATACCAACTTACGGATGCTTTAATGGTAATGCTGGAACAAGGCCACCGTTTCCAACCCTTTTCTGTTGACAATTGGTACGATTGCGGTAAAAAAGAAATTATTTTAGAAACCAATGCTGCTTTACTGAAACGCATGGACGAAACGCTTGTTCCCGATGAATACCTTCAAAATGCAGTGATCATCCCTCCAGTGGTAATTGCAAAAAACTGTATTCTTAAAAACGCAGTTATTGGTCCATTTGTAAGCGTAGGCGAAAATGCGGTAATTGAAGACAGCATTGTTTCGAATTCTATTGTTGGTTCGTTTACGCAGTTGAGAAACATAATTCTTAAAAATTCTATTGTAGGCAACGACTCTTCTATTAAAGGGTTAACCCAAAGCTTAAACATTGGCGACAATACCGAAATAAACTTTTAGCATGAAAAACAGAATTTGCGCGCTTTTTAACATAGAAAAGCCTATAATTCAAGCGGGTATGGTTTGGGTTAGTGGATGGCGTTTGGCTGCGGCTGTTTCTAACGCTGGTGGTTTAGGTATTATTGGTGCAGGTTCTATGAGCCCAGAATTATTGGAGGA
>DAIRTB010000220.1:0-4761 GCA_036804105.1 Bacteroidota bacterium
AACTGAAGTTGGTAATCACCCACAATAATTTGTTTTAGAAACTTATCAGGCGCATAAGCAACATGTGCAGAATAAAAATCGAATCCTTGCTTTTGGCTTCCTTTAAAAAATTCTTCGCCGGCGTCTTTTTCTGCTGTAATCCCAAAGCTTATTCTATTGTCTAGGCGATAACGATAGCGAACAAACTTGTTGATATTGTTACCCAAATAGTATGAACTGCCAGAATTTCTTCTTGCATCTGTGTAGCCAACTTGTTCTTGCACAACTCCTCTGGTTCGAATCATAAGGTCGTGCTTGCCATCTTTCATCATTTGGTTGAAAGTAATGGGCAATAGGTTGCTGCTGTTGTTGATGTCGATATAAGGGAGTACGGTATAAATGGTTTTTACGTCCCAAGTGGGTACGGCTTGTAGCTCGTAAAGTGAAATAAGATTTCCATACTGCTGCCTGTATAATATAAAAGATCTGATCTGTGCTTCGGTAAGAAAAATAATCTGTCTTAATTGGGATTCAGAAGCCTTATTCAAATCTAATTTCTTGGTTTTGTATCGCTCGAGTTGTTCAATTTCTTCTGTAAAATCTACTTCAGCATCCACCCCTTCCATTACAGATTGGATTAAATCTTCCACCTGATTGGTTTCTGGAACCTGAGCAGTGGCAAGTTTTATTAGGAAAAAACTCAACAGGAAGCATTTGGAAAACTTCGCCATTACTTTATAAACTGATAACCAAGGTTAACATGAGAACTCATACCCAATTGTGGATGAAATGAGCTGGCGAAATCTACTAAAAAGCCCTTTTGTTTGTATCCAATGCCAAATGTGTAAAGAAATTGTTGAGTGGATAATCCTGCTCTTAAAAACACTTTTTCGTCTGGTTGATAAGCAATTCCGAATTTAAAATCTGGTTTCCATTCTAAATCTTTGTCCATTTCAGTTCTAATGGTAACTTTTTTTGAAACCTTCTTTTCTAAACCCAATGTTCCTATTAACGGAAGACGTTCGGCGGTAATGTCGTTAAATTTGGTGTTTATGGGATTGTAAAAGCTAAATGCTAAATTGAAATCTTTATTGAACTTAAACATTCCGCCAACGCTTAGGGTAAGCGCACGTTTGTAAAAACTTTCAAACCGTCAATGCCTGTAATGAAAAGCCACTCCAAAAGAAACTTTTTCTGCAAAAGTTCTCCCATAAGCTCCTGTAAATTGCTGATTGATTAAAGACCCAAATCCAAAATTCTGAAATCCTAAAGCGATGGTTCCGTTGGTAACTTCTTTGTTTAAAGCAAAGGCTCCATTGCTAAGATTACCAACATTGAATCTATTTTCGAAAAATGCTGCAGCATTAAAGCCCTTTAAATCGCCAAGGGTTGCTGGGTTGTTTAATGCAGAAAAGGCATCAACACGGGTAACTTTGGTAAACCCCTCTCCTACTGCCCCGGCACCAATGGTGGTTTGAGCTTGCAGGCTTGATATCCCCATTAAGAAAAAAAGAAAAAATGGTAAAGATTTTGACATTTGCCCAAAAGTACTGTTTGCTTGTTAATGCAGTGTTATATTATACAGATGAAAACTAGGTAAAAATAAGTTACCTGATTAGGCTTACCCTACCAACCTTGATTATGTCTTCGCCAATGCCACCTTTTACTAAAATTCTGTAGGCGTAAGTTCCTATAGGTGCTTCTTGGCCTCCAATAAATCCATTCCAACCTTGAGATAAAGAATTGGTTTCATAAATCCGCTCGCCCCAACGATTGTAAATTTCCATTCTGAAAGATGAAATTCTGATTCCTTTTATATTGAAGATGTTATTTAGATTGTCGCCATTAGGGCTAAATGCGTTTGGAATTGAGAATATGGGTAAAAAGCCAAGGCATATTTCGTTAGAGAACGATTGCTCATTAAATCCATCAAGTTCTTTTGAAAGTAACCTAAAACAACGCTGATATTCGGTTTCAAAAGGAGAAATTGCCTCGTTTGTGTTAAGGGCCACCTGATTTAAAACTGGAGATGAACTTGTTAAAGGGCCTGAAAATGCATTTAAAATCTGCTCTGATAAAATTCCATTATCCCAACCAGAATAGCTTGTCCATTTCACTTTCGCTTGGTCGTCGTTAATGCGCTCTCCACTAATTACAGTATTTAAGTGAGTATCGCTAGTTCGTACTTTTTCACATCCATCGGTTACCAAAACTCTAAATTGGTAGGTTTTTGCAGTAGTTTCTGGTGGTAAAATCTGATTTATCGAGGTACCATCAGGCGATGAGTACCAAGTACTCCAATCTACATTGTTTCTTTCTTTGTATTGAACTTCGTAAGGATATGGATTTTGGGGAAATCCTAGATTGGTAAATCTTATTTCAAACTTTTCAGGATTCAATTCTTCAGTGCTAATCACCTTAATTTTGGGGATAATTTGCTGAATTTCAACTGGGTAAATTATGGTGTCTGAAAGGCAACCTTTGTCTGATATTTCATATACAGAAAAAGATAAAGGTCCAGAATTATTCCATGCAATATTTGCAATACTACCACTATCTGTATTTAGTTTTAAACCGTTACTAACTTGCCATATATACTTAGAATTAGGCAAACCAATTGCCTGATAATTATAACTTGGATCTAGACTTAAACAAACAATGGAGTCTCCATTAACTCCAATTAGGTTTGTGGTAGGCCTTATGAAAATATTTACCTTGTACGTTACCAGTTTGGTTGGGCATCCCTTATCGAAAAGACGAACATCTAACACATAAGGAGTGGATCTGGCAAGTCGGCAAACTGTGGCCCAATTAATTTGAATGTGTGCTGAATCTATGCCATTAACATTTTGAAAGGTTGGACTTGGTGAAAAGTTACTTGCATTTTGAAAGAAATTCCCTGCAAAGGAGATAAGCATCGAATCGGTATCCACAAAAAAAATCTTTTCATTCAAGGTATCTGTTTCATCTAAAGTTATGTTTACAACTCCAGTAGGAATAACAACCCCATTAAACACCATTTGAGGAGTTGGATTTGGGGGGCATACCAAAGAAATTATCTGCACATCACGCCGGATAATGCCAATTAATACCCCATTTCTGTATTCACTTATTTGAATGGCAAAAATAAATTGACCTATTTGGTTGGTAAACAACCTTAAAATTCCCGTTTGATCTATGGTAGAAAATGAATTTGGCCCAAATGGAACAGCCACTGTAGTGCCTTGGGAATAAGCAATTAGAGGTGGGTTGTTTACCACATCGAAAAAGGGTGCTGGTTGGGGTCTGGGTTGATTCTGATTTCCACCTGTAAAAGGATGTACTATGCTGTAAACCAAAGAATCTCCGTCTGGATCTGTTGCATCAGAAATACTTTCGTAAGCATCTGAAATACAGAGATATGGAAGTGGAACTTCATTAAATCTTGCCGAAGAATTTGGTATACTAGTTGGGGGAATAAAGGTGTAGTAAGTTTGCCCTTGAAATTGTTGGATGTTTATAATATTGGTGTTTCTACAACATCTTATGTAGGCTAAATGGAAACCAACTGCACTTTGAGGAAGCGAAATAATTAGCTCATAATAAGCTTGCTCCACACAGTAATTGGGCTGAAAAGGACAATTTACACCAACAACTCCATTTACCGGAACGATGCTAATTAGGGGAATATCGTAGTTCTCAATTAAGGTGTAGGGAGCAGCGTTTTCATAAACACCTGTGAATGCGAAATTGTCCACAGGAGCGTTGCCCGGGTTTGAACAATCTCTGAACACGTTCATGAAAATTTTGTAGCGAAAGGTATTGTTTGGTCCAGGGCCAAGATAATCATATCCCATTTCTCCACCTAACAGATGTGTTGCACTTGCATGGTAACAAGAAAAGAAATAAATCAATCCGATTATCGCAACTTTCAACTTCATCTGCTTAATTTGCCATAAATTTAATAAACGTGGAATTAAATCTCAACACTTTTTTAATTGGAATTACAGCAATAAGTAGTTTTATCGGTTTCCAAAATAATAATTATACGCTTAAATATTTATTTAATCCTTATACTGTAAAGAATAACAAAGAATATATTAGATTGTTTTCAAGCGGATTTTTACATGCCGATTGGGCTCACCTATTTGTAAATATGTTTGTGCTTTGGTCTTTCGGAAGTTATGTGGAAGCAGTTTTTAAACTTTATTATGGCAACATGGGCATGTACTTTTATGGGGCATTTTATTTGATTTCTATTATCTTGTCCAACATACCTGGGCAAATAAGAAATCAAAATAAACCATATTATAACGCTCTAGGAGCATCTGGTGCAGTTTCGGCGGTTTTATTTGCGGCAATCGTTTTCGATCCTTTTTCCGAACTTTTACTATTTGCAATAATTCCAATCACTGCTTGGATTTTTGGAATTCTGTACTTAGCCTACAGTGTTTATATGACCAAAAAAGGTGGAGATAATATTGATCATCTCGCCCACTTTGCTGGGGCGGTTGTTGGCTTATTAGTAGGATTTTATGTTGCTTACTTATAAAAGCGTGTTTTAATAAGTAAGCTCAAGGTCTTGCTGCAAATGGTTTAAGCTAATCCTGAAAATTTAACATTTTAAAAAAATTTTCAACATCTCTTAGGCTGTGATAACTATGTGCTTAATTTACCATTGCTCGGCGACCACAAGGGATCGCCCCTATCAGGTACGTGCTAAATCAACATATCATCAAATCACCTAATCATCACATCAAAAACCTATGTGGCAATGTGGTTTAAAATCCAGGTCTAAAATAG
>DAIRTB010000221.1:0-4734 GCA_036804105.1 Bacteroidota bacterium
GAGAAGTTAACGCCAGAACAGCTATTGGTTATTACAGATGATATCGCATTGCCAGTAGGTAAAATTAGAATTCGACAAAAAGGTAGCGATGGCGGACAAAACGGACTTAAGAACATTACCGAATTGCTACAAACTGACGTCTACCCAAGAATGAGGTTTGGAATAGGCAACGATTTCCCAAAAGGGAAACAGGTAGAACATGTTCTGGGTAAATTTTCTTTAGACGATTCCATTTTGGTTGACGAAAGAATAGCCGTTGCCATAGAAGCCATAAAATCTTTCGCAACAAGAGGTGTAGAAAACACTATGAATCAGTTCAATAAATAGCTTTTTGGCTATGAATACGTTAGAGCTGATCGGCACCATTTTCGGAATTATAAGTGTCTTATTTTCGAGAGCAAATAAAATTTATGTATTCCCCACGGGAATAGTAAGTACGCTCATTTACATCTATATCTGCACCAAAGCCGGACTTTATGCCGATGCCGGAATTAACGTTTACTACACCTTGGTGAGCATTTACGGTTGGTGGTTTTGGTTGAAAGGGGATAATAATCAATCGGTAGAAATTAGCTACGCAACCAAAAAGGAGTGGATAATTTCTGTACTGATGTTCGCTGTAAGTTGGTTGTTGGTTCATCAAATATTAATCCACTTTACAGATAGCACCGTTCCTATTCTGGATGCATTTACCACAGCAGGCGCAATTGTGGGCATGTGGTTAATGGCACGCCGCAAGATAGAAAATTGGCTTTTTTGGATTTTGATTGATGTAGTTTCTATTCCACTTTATCTTAATAAAGGCCTACAAATCAGTGCCATTCAATATGCAGTGTTTACAGGATTGGCAGTTTGGGGGTATTTTTCTTGGAAGAAGGAAGAATTACGAATTACGAATTAGGAATTACGAGCTTGTCCATGCCTAAATCATCTTTATCGTTTTAAGCATAAACCTATTATAGGCTGTTAATAAAAATCCTGTTAACAAAAAGAGGTTAACACTAAAAAGGTTAACAGAAAATGTTAGGAAATTAATTGTTAGAAAATAAAATCTAACAAAATAAAGTCTAACAATTTAAATGCTGAATAAGAAAATCCCGTGGATTTTTAATCTGTCCGCTGAGCAAAATATATAGCCCACGGTTTCAACCTTAGGTGTGTTAGTTAAAGGTTTTTGGATAACCATTTCAATGGTTTTCAATAAGGTTGCATCGATATTGCCCACGATTTTCAACCAAAATTAATCGTGGGTTTTGGGATTAAACCGTTAAAACGGTTGGGAATAAATTGTTGCGTTTTGTTTCCTACGGTTGAAACCGTTGCCTATGTGCTGCAACATGCGTAAGACACATCCAAATTGTGGTTTTTATAACCTCCTGTTGAGCAAATTATATAGCCCACGGTTTCAACCGATGGTATATGGGTTGCATAGGTTAAATTGAGAGATGGAATAATTAGAATCCGACTTCCTGAAATTCAATAGTGGTTCAATAGCAACCATTGGTATTGCTCCAGAAACCGCTAATTTGGTGGTGAAGTATTGAAGTTAAAAACTTAATATGCTAAAACTGAAAAATGTAAAAATTTAGCTTATTTTAGGAGCATAAAATTCTAAAAATGAAAAACATACTTATTCCCATTATGATGCTAGTTGCATCCACAGCTTTTGCTCAAACTGAAAGCCCTTCTCAAAATCAAGAAACTGAAGTTATAGAAACAGTTTCCAATATGGTAATACCTGAGGGTACGCCTATAAAAGCGGCTTTGAAAAACGAAATTACAGGCGGAAAAATGCAAGTTGGAAATCAAATTGAATTAACTCTTGCAGAACCAATAATTATAAACGAACAAGTTGTGGTTGCCGCTGGTGCTAAGATTTTAGGAAACGTTACTGATGCTAGGGCAAGTGGAGCCTTGGGTAAAAAAGGCAAACTCGCTTTCGATATCAAGTTCATGTACCTGGAAAGTGGACAAGTTGTAAAACTCAGCGGACAATCGGCAACCAATCTAAAAGGATCTGGCGCAGCTGTAGCAGCTACCGCAGTTTTACTAACTCCTGTTGGACTTTTAATCCCTGGAAAAGGTGCGAAATTCGAAGCTGGAACCATCTTCGATGCCTATGTTGCTGAGGAAACAGTAATTAAATAGTTCTATTTGAGGTATTTGAATTTCAATGATTTTGGTGGGTTTGTTCTAAATTGGAGGCTGAAACTTGTTTTCACTACCTGATTTTAATAGGAAATAAACTTATAAAAAAAGCAGAAATTGAAACTTTATATTTGAACCGTATACCTGTTTCTTAGAATCTTAGTTAATTTCCCTATTTAAAGCAGGAAATGATTTTGTACGATAAGTTTGGAATCTTCAACTGAGCGAAGCGATTCTTAATTACTCTTAACTCCTTAATGGTGAAAAAATAAAACCATTAAGAAGTTAAGTCCGGATAAGGGCTAAAGCATTTTTCTCTAAACATGAGCGAAGAAATTCTTAATTACCCTTAACTCCTTAATGGTTAAAAATCTGAACTAAGCGAAAATCCCATTAAGAACAAAAGAAATTAAGCAGGCCATAATTTCTTTTTGAATGTTACCTACCTTTTTATTCAAGAATATCAGCTTCAATAAATGCTTTTTTCAAATCATGACCAACCTCACAACCCTATTGCTTAGTATTGCAACCTCAATAGCGCTACTGTTCCTAACCTTCTACTTATTCGATTCCATAATCGATTTAATTTGGCCAAGGGCAGAAAACTTAATCATAAACTATAAATCGATAGCAACAAAATTAGAGATTGCAATAATTTGCTCAATTATAGTAGGTATTGCGCCAATTTTACTTTTTTTACTTGGAAGATAGGATCAATTACCGTAATCAATAATAGAATACTCAGCGTTTTGATTGTTTCGAGCTTTATGGTTATAGCTGTACTTGCTAGAAAACTGTATATTCAATTTAAGTTTAGAAGATCTTCAAGTTTAAAAACAGCCAATGAAGAGCCTTTTTACAATTACTTGAATGCAGAAAATATTAATTTTGAATACTGCTTATTAGGTGGGTTAATTCTGGGGTGTGTTTTGAGTTATTTTATTTTTAGAAAGGAATTGAGTTAATGACAAAATCAGAGATTGCAAAAGCTTTTTCAAACGGAGAATTCGTAAAAACCTATCCTTTTATTGCCAGTGATGCCGTTTGGACGGTTATTGAAGATGATACCTTTATCGGAAAGGAAGCCATTATTAATCAATGTGAGCAGGTGGGAAATTACTTTAAATCTGTAACCACTATTTTCGAAACGATTAACATAATTAAAGATCAAAACAAGGTAGCCATTAGCGGCACGGCAGAATTTTTGAGAGACCAAAAAAGCGTTTCATTTGTTTCAGCTTGCGATGTGTACGAATTTAACGAGCACAACCAAATTCAGCGCATAACCTCAAATTGCATTCAATCGAAATGAGGGGTTCTTGGGGGAGAATTCACCTATGATTTTAACTTGTTGTTTCCTTTAGAAATCACAATCCAATCTAAAGTTTTTCCCATTTTCTATACATATTAACCTTCCTCTTTAAAGAGAACTCAAAAAGCTGTACACACTTAATTTTATACACCATTAGGTTGAAGGAGAGCATTTCCAATAATACTCTTCTACCCCTCCACCATCACAATTCCACCAGTTTGTAAACTTTCCAGCGCTGCGAAAGATGCCAAGGTTGTATTTACCAACTCGTCTATTGGAATTAGTGATGAGCCGCCTTTTTTAACCGTATCAATCAATTCTTTAAACTGGGTTTTATGGCCTTTGTCTAAACTTGTTTTCAATTTGCTGAAACCTCTGAAACCATAACCTTCTAACACACGGAAATTGTCTATTACCGCTGTACGCTCCAAGCTATAAACTTCAATTCTTTCTTTTGGATATGCTTTGCTGCCATTCGCAAAATAGTTTATTACCGCATTGCTGCCATCGGCATAATGCAAAACGAGGGTTGCATTGTCTGTATTGGTTGCCGGATTATTCCCCAACGCATGCATGTAAACCGACTTTACTTTGCTGCCCGTAAAGTACGTACAGAGATCTATAAAATGGCAAGCCTCGCCTACAATTCTACCTCCACCTGTTTTAAGGTCATGCACCCAAACATTCGGAGGAATTGCACCCGCATTCATGGTTGCAACAATGTGCATTGGCCCGCTGCCCAACATTTGCTTCAGCTTGCGAGCATGTGGCGAAAACCTTCTGTTGAAACCAACCGTAAGGCTTTTTCCAGATTTCTGATGCGCCGAAACCACCATATCTAATTCCTCTTTGCTAAGTGCAAGGGGCTTTTCTACAAACACATTTTTACCAGCTTCTAAAGCTTCGGTTGCCATGCTTGCATGACTGTTATGGCGGGTTGTGATGCAGATTAAATCTACTTCACTATCCTTCAAAAGCTCTTTGTAATCGGTTGTGCTGTGGCTGAAACCATATTTTTTTGCGAGCGATGTTCCGGTTAATCCGCCTGCACTGGCTACGTATTTAAAGCCAGCTCCCGTGTCTTTCAGTGCCGGCATCATGGTCATTGCCGTGAAATTTCCAGCACCAATTACGCCTAGAACACCCTTGCTTCCTGCGAAAGAATTATTCTTCAAAGCCACAGTAGCTTTCTGAGATTCAGCTCTTTGTGGATATTCTAAAATACTGGCAATTGCGCCACCGCCACTTATATTTCCGTAAACCTGATTGTAATT
>DAIRTB010000222.1:0-4722 GCA_036804105.1 Bacteroidota bacterium
TACATCGTCTAAATAAATACCCATACACCTTGTTCCTTCAAAAACTTTGCTGGGATCTGATATCTGTTGCACGGTAGTATCGCTTCTTTGGGTATTGGTTATACTTATACCAGGAGACTCAAAATCTTCTTTATATTCAAAATCTGAAAATGGTTGGTAAGTGGTGGTAGGAAAAAGGGTGTCTATTTTTCCTGGTTGAAGGTCAATATCGTAAATAACAGGTTTATAGAATGGGTAAATAGCTCTCGACTTCTCAATTCCATTCAGCATTATTCCAGGTGAAACATTTACTTTTCTTGTTCCATATTTCAAAATTGGTATTCTTGCAGGCAATTCGAATGCGCCAATTAATTGTTCATCAACAAAAACCCAACAATCTGTAACCCTTTGGCTTGCAGTTCCATGCGCAGGGTAATCTGCGGTTACTGAAAAAGATGGAACGTACAAATAGGCTGGAAGTGGTTCTTCTTTATCGAACAAAGAACATGCACTTAAAAAAATGCTAGATGCAATGAGCAAAAAGCGGATATGTTTATAGTGCATTAATGGGCTGATTTTGATTTATTTTTTCTAAAATTAAATGTGCCGTTTTTAACGCATAAACACCATCTAATATTGAAACTGGAGGGGTTGTATTTTTATGAATTGATTCTGCTAATGCTTCAAGCTCCATCTGAATTGCATTGGTTGGATAAACTTTAGGATAGCTAAAATCTATAAATTTCTGTCCTTTTTCTGGGCCTAGATCTATTGGGAAAAAGTTTTTTCCTTCTGGTGTCTCAGATTCTAGCCTTAGAACTTCCGATTTCTTTTCTAAAAAATCTACAGAACAATAAGCATCTTTCTGGAAGAATCGCATCTTACGCATGCTTTTAATTGAAATTCTGCTTGCGGTAAGGTTGGCTACACATCCGTTGAAAAACTCAATTCTAGCATTTGCAATATCAGGTGTACTACTTACAATGGCAACCCCACTTGCAGAAATCTGTTTAATCTCAGATTTTACCATGTGAAGCACAATGTCAATATCATGAATCATTAGATCTAAAACAATTGAAACATCTGTGCCTCTTGGGTTGAAAAGTGATAACCTATGCGCCTCAATAAACATGGGATTTAGAGTGCTCATGCTTTCTTTTAATGCCAAAAAAGCTGGGTTGAATCTTTCCACATGGCCAACTTGTACTTTTATGTTTGCTTCTTTTACAAGTTTTAAAAGGTTGTCGGCTTCTTCTATGGTGTTGGTTATGGGCTTCTCAATAAAAATATGCTTTAGCTTTTTTATAGCAAGCAAGGCACAATCGTAATGAGATAAGGTAGGGGTTACAATATCCACCACATCAACTGCTTCTATTAATTGCTCCATATTTGGGAAGAATTTCACGCCCAATGTCTCTTCTACATCCTTTGCTTTCTCTAAATCTGGATCATAGAATCCTACCAATTCGTACACTTCCGACTGTAGAATACATTTTATATGGATTTTCCCTAAATGACCTGCGCCGAGTACTCCTATTTTCAACATTAGATTTTAATTGATGCGCTGCGAATTTAATTATTTCAAAACGTAAAGAAGAAGCTCAAATTGTGAAATCTTAACCGTTATCAGGATTATTTTAAGCTTACTTTTTTAAACACCTACCAGCTAATTAATTAAGCTTTGCCGGTTAGTTCTAGTCTTTGTTGATTAATAGTTGGGCTTGAGATATATTCATCGAACTCCATTAATTTATCTAGAAAACCATTTGGCGTTAATTCTATAACTCTGTTGGCAACTGTCTGTGCCAAAGTATGGTCGCTTGTGGTAAAAAGCAAAGTTCCTTTAAAATCTTTCAAGCCGTTGTTTAGTGCGGTAATCGATTCTAGATCTAGGTGATTGGTGGGTTCATCCATCAATAGCAAATTGCCTTGTTGAAGCATTAACCTAGAAAACATACAACGCATTTTTTCGCCTCCTGATAAAACGGTACAGTTCTTAAGCACCTCTTCGCCAGAGAATAACATCTTGCCTAAAAATCCTCTAATAAATTGTTCATCTTTTTCTCCTGTCGAATATTCTCTCAACCAATCTACTAAATTCAAGTTTTTACCTTCAAAATATTGTGTATTGTCTAGGGTCAAATACGCCATATTAATGGTGATGCCCAATTTAAATTCCCCAGTAAAATCTGTGTCTTCACCCGCTAAAATTCTGTAGAATGCGGTGGTTGCCAAGCTATTTTTAGAGATGATGGCAATTTTATCACCTCTATTAACTGTAAATGTTAGATTCGAAAACAAGGTTTCTTTACCCATTTTCTTCCCTAAATTTTCAATTTGTAGAATCTGATCACCCGCATCTCTCGATTGATTGTTGAACATTATAGCAGGATATTTTCTGCTAGATGGCTTAATATCATCTAAATTAATTTTGTCTAATGCTTTCTTTCTACTTGTGGCTTGCTTAGATTTCGAAGCATTTGCACTAAACCTGCTAATAAAATCTTGTAACTCCTTAACCTTATCCTCCAACTTCTTGTTTTGGTCTGAACGTTGTTTCAAAGCCAACTGAGATGACTCGTACCAAAAAGAGTAGTTTCCAGAATAGATCGACATTTTGCTGAAATCAACATCCACAACATGGGTACAAACAGCATCTAAAAAGTGCCTATCGTGAGAAACCACCAATACAATGTTCTGATATTCAGCTAAGAAATTTTCTAACCAGCCGATGGTTTCAAGATCAAGGTCGTTGGTTGGCTCATCTAATAATAGAATATCTGGGTTTCCAAACAGCGCTTGAGCAAGTAAAACCCTAACTTTTTGGTTACCATCTAATTCTTTTAATAATTTATGATGATGTTCTGGTTGGATATTTAAGTTACTGAGCAATGTTGCTGCATCGTTTTCTGCATCCCAACCATCCATTTCTGCAAACTTGGTTTCTAATTCTCCAGCACGGTGTCCATCAGCATCGGTAAAATCTGCTTTTGCATACAAAGCATCTTTTTCTTGCATGATGGCATACAGTTCCTTATGACCCATTATAACTGTTTCCAAAACCGGAAATTCATCAAAAGCAAAGTGGTTTTGAGTTAAAACTGCCATCCGCTCACCAGGAGTGAAGGCAACATTTCCAGTAGATGGCTCAACTTCGCTAGAAAGAATTTTTAGAAAAGTTGATTTTCCAGCTCCGTTTGCACCAATTATTCCGTAACAATTCCCTTTGGTGAACTTTAAGTTTACATCATCAAATAAAAGACGCTTGCCGTATCGCAAAGAAATATTAGAAACCGAAATCATAAGTAAAAAATTTCTGCAAAGGTACGAAAGCTATATGGTTTATGCTACTTCAGAACAATCGCTCTAGTCTTAAAATCAAGGCTTTTGCTTACATAATTACAGAAAATGAACCAACTTTGGATGAATTAACCCAAGTTATCAATCAAGCTGAAGCTATTGTTTTTGAATTTTCTTGCAGTTCTATAAAGCTTTGTTATTTTTGCTGAAATATATTAATTTTTGAATAATAAGAATGATTTTCTCCAACGAGGCAAAGTTTAAATCTGTGTTTTCCATAGATTCTGTGGTATTCGGATTTGATGAGAAAGATTTGAAGGTGCTTTTAATTGAAAGGGGCGAAGAACCTTTTATTAATTTTTTAGCTTTACCCGGAGATTTGGTTAAGGAAGATGAAAATCTTGAACAAGCTGCCAACAGAATTCTAGAACAACTTACTGGGCTGCATGGAGTTTTCTTGGAGCAATATTATGCATTCGGTGCTATAGATCGTCACCCATTGGGTAGAGTAATTACCATTGCCTATTATGCATTAATAAAAACCGATTACTTAAACATTAGAGCTGCATCATTTGCAAAAAATGCGGCTTGGTATTCTGTTAAAGAAATTGACACTTTAGCCTTCGATCATAAGGATATTTTAAATAAAGCCTTAGATCAGCTTAAGCAGGATCTTAAAATAAAACCCATTGGTTTTGAGTTACTTCCAGAAAATTTTACCCTTTCTGAACTCCAACATTTGTATGAGGCTGTGCTAGATACAAAGCTTGACAAGCGAAACTTCAGACGAAAAATTTTAGGCATGGGCTTACTAGATTTTACGGGGAACAAGCAGATTGGCGTTTCTCACAGAGCCGCTCACCTGTACCACTTTAACCCTGACCATTACGAGAAACTAAGGAAATCGGGTTTCCATTTTGAGGTGTAATTTTCTTGTACTGTTTACAATTTAACTTAATTGTTAAAAGAAAAACTAAAAATTTGGAGTTCACATTTTCAATTCCTAACTTAGTGTCTTAATGACATAAACAAGTTAATATGAAAAAAACATTACTTTCATTTTTAGTAGTAGGTGGCCTAATGGTTAGTGCAGCATCTGCTCAGATTTTAAAAATTACTTACGATCGTACACAAGGAACAAATAGTTTTGATGGTACTGAATCTAGCATTCACATGCATTCAGGTGCCGGTGTAGATGGCGGAAATGCATGGACTTTTACAACTGGTTCTTGGGGAGATCCTGCATCTCCTGGACAAATGACCTTAGTTGGCAATTTGTGGGAAATTAACGTAAACCTAGCTTCTTATTACGGTAACCCTCAAGGTACAAATGTTACCAGAATTGGTATCGTTTTTAGAGAATCAGGCCCTTGTGGTGGTTTTGGTGGAGTTACTACAAATTGTAAAGAAGGTAAAGATGGTGCAAATTCAGATATCTTTATT
>DAIRTB010000223.1:0-4722 GCA_036804105.1 Bacteroidota bacterium
GTTCTGGCCTTTTTTTGTGACTAAAATATTTATTGAATTAGTTGAAACTGTGCTCATCAAAAATATACGCTGTTTGATAAGGACTATTCCTAAAACGCATTTTTAGGCATTGAAATCGCTGTTTATTGCACATGCAATAAATCTAAAAGATGCTATTTTCAGAGAAATAATACATTAACACAGTATTTTTATCATAAATTAAAAAATAACTCAAGCTTAATTAGAAAAATTAAAACTATTTATTAACTTAGGGCATCAAAATCATGTACAATGAAAAGAAGTTTGTCTTTTTTACTATTAGGTATTTCAACAAGTTTTGTAAATGCCCAGAACGTTTTTCAAAAAAGCGTTGAAATTAGAACCTCGGAGAACCTAGTAAGTCCTCCAGCGCCTGTAAACCAAACTCCTGATATAACGACCAATACCGTTTTATTTTCTGAAAATTTTGCTTCAGGAATTCCTTCAACATGGGTTAACCAGGGATTTAATGGAAATACAGGTTTAGCAGAACCTTTGCAAAGATGGGAATATAGAGGACCAAACACCACTCCAAACAATACAGTTGGATCAAGAGGTGCTTATGGCTCAGCAGGAGCATTAAATTCTCCAACTTCTGCAAATGGCTTTGTTTTATTTGATTCAGATTGGTTGGACAATAATGGATTAACAAACAATTTTGGTAATGGTCAATCTGCGACTCCACACAGAGCTAGACTTGAAACTCCTTCTTTCAGTACTGTAGGAAGTAATTTTATTACGTTGAAATTTTACCAATACTATCGTCGTTTTGCAGGACCGAATGCTGTTCAAACAGTTCCTGCTACCTATATCGTTTTTTCAACTAATGGCGGAACTACTTGGGGAGATACCATTACCCTAAATACTAACATTGCTGTAAATAGTGCAACAGGAACATCATCTGTTGCAAATGGTTCTCAAGCAACTTTAGTTAATTTACCCGTAGGTGCTTTGATTGGCAACCAAGCAAACGTTAAAATTCAGTTTCTTTTCCATGGTGATTACTACGTTTGGATGTTAGACGATATCGAGGTTGCTGTATCACCCAACAACGATTTAAAATTAGATTCTGCAGAGGTGCTTAGTGTTGTTGGGGGAAGGAGTGAATTGTATTACCCAACCATGCCAATAGGACAAAATGGTGTACAAAACTATCATTTTAGGGCTCGTATTACCAATAATGGCGCTGTTACTCAACCAAATGCAAGATTTAACGTCACCATTTCTACAGGTGGTAATGTGGTTTACAGTCAAAACTCGGCCTCTGTAAATATAGCTCCTGGAGCCGTAGAATTTGGAATTATAACCGCTCCATTTATACCAATTATAACTGGAATTACAAATCTAACAGCTTTTTCAATTAGGTTTACTCCAATATCCGACTCAACATTAACCAATCTAGGGGACGATACAACACTTGTAACATTTAGGATAAGAGATTCTGTATATGCAATAGAAAATGGAGTTTTATCAAGAGCATTGGGTTCAAATTTCTCTATAATTTTTGGAGTTGGTGGAACAGTTGGTTTAAACGATGAGACCTTTATAGCCAATGATTTCAGAGTTTTTAATGCTGACTCCTTAACCTCGGTGTACATCAGAACAATTAACACTTCACGACCTGGAACTTTATATAGAATTTTGGTGATGGATACATCTGTTTTGAATGAAAGCAATTCGCAAGGATTTGCCAGCAAAATTCGCCTGAGGTCAGATTTTCAACAATTCACTGCAGCAGATTCTATTGCGCAATCGGTTACAGTAAAAATAAATAGTTTTTATGATAACAATGGAACCCTAGTTCCACAGAATAATTTCTTAACCCCAAACAGGTATTTAATTGGCGTTCAATATTTCAATATTTTAGGAAGCGACACAATTATTTTTGGCACATACGAAGATCAGTCAGTACTAAGAAATAACGATAGTTTACCATTTTTTGCGTCTTGGATTTTTAACCCAAACTTTCCATCTGGTAACAATTGGGTTGCCGGGCTATCTGGCCGCTTTTTTAATGGCTTTGTAATAAGACCACATTTTGGAAGAAATCCACCGTTAATTGCAATCAATGATGCTGCGGTGGTAGCCATGTTATCACCTACAATAAACTCTAATGACGTATCACCTTTAGGCGTTCCTATTCCGGTTAGAATAAGGATAACGAACACTGGAAATCAAGTAATTCCTTCAGGTTTCTATGCTGAATATTCTGTTAATGGTGACACCACTTCACAAATTGTAAACCAGAACATTCCAGTGGGAGGTGCAATTAATTTTACCTTTTCCTCTCCCTGGATACCCACTATTGGAGGCACAAATATTGTTTGTGGATATTTAAGAAAAGGATCTATACTTGGGGATGATAACACAAGTAATGATACCACCTGTATAACACTTCTACAAGTTAACACTGAAAAATTAGAGAGTAGTGCTGGAATTGTAAGCAATGTTTTCCCTAACCCTGCAAACGATAAAGTAAACTTTGAAATCAGCTCAGACATTACGGAAGGGATTTTGATAATTTACAATCAACTAGGTCAAGCAATTGCCAATATCAACTTGAATGACTTAACTGAAGGCAACTTAATTACCATCGAAACTAACAATTACGCTACAGGAATTTATACTTTTAGCCTAAGTAATGGCCAAAAGCTTCAGACTGGTAAGTTTGTAATAACACGATAGAATTTCATTATTATAAAAATCCCCAAGATCACCTTGGGGATTTTTTTCCATTTCAGAAACCCGCTCGATGTAAGTTAAGCTAGCGACAAAACTTGAGAAGTAAAACCTTTAGGCTGCTAAAAGCAGTTAGGTTGTTATGTTTTTTTTCCTAACAATAAAAGGCCTAACAATGGTGCTAGATTTTTTAATTCCTACTTCTAACAAATTCTAAAGCCCAATTTTCTTAGCCAAATCTTTCGGTACTGCGTTTTTGTGCACTAGAACGGAAATGGTTTTATAACGAACAAAACTTTCTGAGGCTAAGATATAACCGGCCTTAAAATCGTTGGCTCTATCGCCCCAAGAGTTTTTTACGATGAAGTATTTCTTACCATTCTGATCTTGGCTAATACCGGTAATTAACATACCATGATCGTCTTGGGTTTCCCAATTATCGTAAGCGGCTTGTCTCATTTCTGGGGTGATTTTCTTCTCTGCCTGTGGGCCATTGAACATAGACTTCTTTTCGTCGTCCGTCATTTTGCTCCAATCTTTTTCAGGAACAATGGCAACTCCATTTTTTAGGCTGAAGCCTTTTTCGCTCACATCTGTTGCCCAAGAAATGGTATATTTTTTGTCTAGAGAATTGTACATAGCTGCAATCATTTCATCTAAAGAGACATTATAAGCGGTTGCCCACAACCAGTTATCTGGAACTTCAACAAAAACAGGTTTATACATTGGCTGATAAATGAATGAGGTGAGTTGAACATAATCATCGGCATTTACGCCAACAACTTGATCAGCAAATGTTCTAGGTGTATATGTTTTTCCTTTGTAAGTAAACTCAGCTGGGTATTTTCCAAAATATGAATCTAAAGTTGCTTCGATGCTTGTTTTCCAATTGTTGGTAATTTTTTGGGTGCCGCTTTTAAGTACAGCGTCTAGTATACTCTTTAAAACACTCTCAACTTCAGCATGATCGTTTACATCAGTACCATAGTTTAAGCCTTGATAAGCATCTTGAGGCACTGCGCCATACTTTTTAATAACGTGCAAAACATCGGGAGAGGCACCACCTTGAGCGAAGTTTAAATTACCATGAAGTCTAACATATTTCTCTGCTTTTTCGAGGTAAGTCATTCTTACTGTGAACATTTCAGAAAGATCTACGGGTTCTTTCCCCATTCTCAACATTTCAGATTCTACAAACCCTGTGGTGGCATAACTCCAACAAGTGCCTGAACTACCTTGATTTTTTACTGGAGTGGCTTCCAAATCTATTATTGGAGTAAACTTAAAGCCTGTACTTCCTTCTTTACCTTGGTTTTCAACTTTTTTAATTAGATCGTCTTGAGCAAAGATGCTTGAGGTAGTAAATAGGCAAAATGCTGCTATTCCGATAGATTTCTTGAACATGATTATAATTTTATCCAAAAATGAATAAAAACGGTCGTAAAAAAAATTGAAGGCTCAATTTTTACATACTTTGAGAGATAGTTTAAAGATATTGGAAAATAAAAAGTTGGCCTTGTAATTGCTAAATGCATTTTCAGACTAACTTGAAAATTTTCAAAACCAGTTTTAATGATGGCGAAATATTACCTACTACTTATCATTTTCAGTTTTACCCTTGTTTCCGAAACTGTAAAGGCACAATCGGTTATAGTTGGAAAGGTGATTGATTCAAAAACGGAAAAACCCCTCGCTTTTGTAAATATTCTTGCCGATGAAACTAAAAGAGGCACCATAAGCGACATCGATGGTAGTTTCACGCTAAAATTATCAGGTAAAGAAAGAAATCTAGTACTTACCTATATTGGTTACCAAGCACTTAAACTGCCCATTGATAGCTTGGTGCAGTTAAACAGGGTAGTTATAAAATTAAAATCAACGGGTTACGAACTGAATGAAGTTACCGTTAAGGCAGGCGAAAACCCTGCGTTTAGAATTATTAGAGCAGTAAGCGAAAATAAATCGCAAAATAGCCCCGACGCACTTAATTCGTACCGATATAACACCTACAACAAAATTGTTTTC